>DBNT01000050.1 GCA_002299835.1 Nitrospiraceae bacterium UBA665
ACTTTTGCAAGAGCCTCATATATATGCATTTAAGAGGCATAAATGAGGACGACATTAACGATAGACGAGAAATTGTTAGAAGAGGCAAAATCTCTTTCGGGTGCAAGAACCAAAAAAGAGGCTATAGAAAAAGCCCTTGTGGAATTTATTAAGAGAAAAAAGGCAAAAGGGCTTCTTGACCTTGAGGGCAAAGTTGAGCTTTCATTTTCTCTTAAGGAGTTTCTTGAAAGAAGGAGACATGATGTTCCTCATAGATAGCTCTGCGTGGATTGAGTATTTAAGACCGAATGGCTCAAAAAAGGCTAAAGATAGGGGGCCAGAAATATTTTTATCAACAACTATAGTCTTTCTCTAATTCAAACTAAAAATGGCATCCTTACTTTAAAGGTTAAATTGGGGGATGGATCTGAAAAGACCCTCCATAGTATTTATGACCCTGAGTCCGAGGCAAAAGCGCTTGTTGATGCATTCCGGTTTAATGGCAAAGGGCTGATTATAGTACTCGGACTCGGGTTTGGATACCATATTTCTGAACTTATCAGAAGATTTCCTGACGCAGAGATTTTGGCAGTCGAGGCTGTGCCTGATATATATAACCTTGCTATAAAACACAGTAGGATTCAGGAATTTAAAGATAAGATTAAATTTATTATCGGGCAATCACCAGAAGAGGTGATTGAAGAGATTACAAAATACCAGATAAAGGCAGGGATGCCACCCCTTGCAATTTTTCCGCTATCTCCGGCTGTATCAGCTTTTCATGATTTCTACCGGCCTGTAATCAGCGCATTAGAAAATACAGTATCTCTGAAGCTCTGGGACAGGCTCAGGTATCCTAAATTAAAACATGACAGGCTTAATATTGCTACTGTAGATTTTGGATACTTTTTGAATATTGAGGTAGAAAAGACAATTAAATCCCTCGGTCATAATGTAGATAAGATTAAGGGAAATAAAGAAGAAAACCCGGCCATTATCCTCGGCAGGGTTATTAAGACAATCATTGACTTTAAGCCGGACTTTATTGTTGCAATAAACCACCTCGGATTTGATGAGGAAGGGATATTAAGCGATTTTCTGAAGTCTATAGAGATGCCTGCTGCATCATGGTATGTGGATAGCCCGAATATTATTGTAAAGGCATTCAGTAAAAATGCCTCTCCATATGTTTCGGTTTTTTTATGGGATAAAACTTATATAAATGATATGAAGGATATTGGCTTTGAATATGTGGATTACCTGCCGCTTGCTACAGATGAAAATGTATTCAGACCTATTAATCTAAAACCATCTGTGATGAAAAAATACGGCGCTCAGGTTGGCTTTGCTGGCAATTCTATGGTTAAGCCTGTTAAAGAGAGGATGGAAAAAATACCGGAAAACCTGCATCTGCTCGTTGATAAAATGGCAGAAATTTCCGGTCATTTAAGGGCATCTTTTGAAGATTTTTTAAATGCCATGAACAAGGATGAGGCAGATATTATAAATTCTCTTCCGGTAGAGCAGAGGCTTGATTTTGAAGGAGCCTTTTTGTGGAAGGCGACATTGCTTTACCGTCTTTCGTGTATAAAGGGGCTAAGGGAATTCCACCCTGTAATTCATGGAGATGCTCACTGGAAAGAGTTACTGCACAATATGAAGGACAGGGGATATATACTCAAGCCTCAACTTAATTATTATAAAGAACTGCCACTTTTCTATAATGCCTGCAAGATAAACTTTAATGCTACAAGCCTCCAGATGCCCGAGGCAGTGAACCAGCGGGTCTTTGATGTTCCTGCATGCAGTAGCTTTCTTCTTGCAGATCACCAAAAGGCTATTGATGAGCTATTTGAGGTTGGTAAAGAGATTGTCACTTATAAAAATATAGATGAAATACCCGAACTGGTGAGGTTTTACCTGAATAATCCTGATGCAAGGAAAAAAATTGCATTGAAAGGGAGAGAAAGGGTTTTAAAGGAACATACATATAAACACAGGTTGGGAAGGATAATCGAGACTATGAGGGCGAGATATAAATAGTCTTCATATTGCTGAATGTGGTATTTTATATATTAAGTTGACAGGGGATGATTTGCATAATGAGGAAAAGAGGAATTTATGAAGGCACAAGTTAGACTGCCTGAAAATCTTACGAAAATGGCAATAGCTATTTTGAAAGACCGTCTTATAGAAGAGTTGGGCAATACCCTCGTGTCAATTGTATTGTTTGGTTCAAGGCAGAGAGGTAGGTTTGTCCCGGACTCTGATATTGATATCCTGATTATTATTAAGGAGAAAAATCATACTGTTGTTGATAAAATATTTGAGATTGCCGACAGGGTTGAAGATTCAGTGCTATCTTATAACATTCCTTTTTCTATTCATATACAGAGCGAAGGGGAATATAAAAGGCTTAAAGATATGAAAAGCCTATTTATAAATGAGATTGAACTTGAAGGAAGGATAGTATATGAAAGAAAGGCTCAGTCTTGAGGATAGAATAAGTATCGCAAGATATCGTTCTGAGATTGCAAAGGAAAGATTAAAGGCCTCCCGTGTGCTTTTCAGCGAGGGTTTTTACAACGACGCCATCTCTAAGGCATATTTTGCTGTCCATGCTATTTCGAGGGCAATTCTCATACTTTATGATATAAGGGCAACTACCCATGAGGGTGTTAAGACTATGCTTTCAAAGGAACTCATAAAGGAGGCTAAAATCCTTCCACAGGATTTTGCTAAAAGATATTCTCAACTTAAGGCATTAAGAGAGGATGCCGACTACGAAGATTTTATGACCTATTCAAAAGAAGATGCTGAAGAAGTAATAGAGAGCGCTGAAAAATTTGTTCAAAAAGGATTAGAGATTATTGAAAAGGCAAATCTCTCTGAGGGTTTATGAAAAAACTTAAAATCCTCACATTCAACTGGCATGAAGGGTATATCCATCTCCTATCAAAGACAGGCTATGAGTTTGATGTTATTCAAGTCTCAAAGGGTGGCATATACGGCTGGATTCATGAGTTTAGGCCTCTTCCTTCAAATTGCAATTTAATCAGAGAAGAGGATGCAATATCCCGACACAATGCAGGCCATTATGACAGGATTATCTGCCACAATATCAATGACCTTTTGTTTGCATATGAATCCCCAATCAATAAGGTTTTAATCTTCCATAACAAGCTCTCCTGTGAAATTGCCCTGAGTAGCAATACTATCAATAAAGAGGAATATTTAAGGCAGGTTCATCAGCTTTTAGATAAAGCAAAAAATCGGACATTGGTTTTTATCTCAAAGGCAAAAAGGGATGACTGTGGGCTTGATGGAGAGATAATTCTGCCGGGTATTGATATTTCTGAATATGGCGGTTATAGGGGAAGCATAAAAAAGGTGTTGAGGGTTGGCAATGGTCTTAAAGCAAGGGATATTATGCTTGGGTGGACAGTTCAGGATAGGCTTCTGAATGGTATAAATTCAACAATTGTTGGGTTAAATCCTGATATACATGGCTCAAGGATACCGGGGGATTGGGAGGAACTCAAGGGGTTTATGAGAAGCCATAGGGTTTATCTAAACACAACGCTTCATCCTTATGAGGACGGCTATAATCTTGCAATGCTTGAGGCAATGGCTGTGGGGATGCCTGTGGTGTCTATGGCAAATCCTACATCTCCTCTTGAGGACGGTATAAATGGATTTATATCCGATGATAAAGATTATCTCCGCGAAAGGATTATAGAACTTTTAAGAGACCATTTTTTGGCAAAATCCATTGGGCAAAGGGCGCAAGAAACAGTCAGGGAAAGGTTTCCTATAGATAAGTTTATTGGTGAATGGAAGAGGGTTTTAGAAGGTTCGGCAGGGCTACAGCGATATTCTATAAACTTTAAATGTAAGATTTGTAAAAGTAAAGTTGGATTATTTCATGAGGACAATAGAAAATTTTATAGATGTCCTAACTGTCTGCTAATTTTTACGGCTCATACATTAGAAAAAGAAGACTGTGAGAAACATTATAAAGCACAGTGGGAAACAGTAGATGCAAATCACTGGAAAAATCAGGTAGATGCAATATTAAGTATTGTGCAGCGATATATAATGCCTCGCAGGATTTTAGATTTTGGAGCAGGCTCAGGAGGGTTGACAAAGGAATTGATTAGTCGTGGCATAGATGCTACCGCCTTTGAGCCTATGCTTCACGGTGATTTCAAAGCCCAAAAATTTAATGATAAGTTTGATGTAGTAGTTGCCCTTGAAGTCATCGAACATATTGATGGCATTTATCAGGTTTTTAAAGACATAGAAAAAGTTTTAAGTGAAGATGGTGTGATATTCTTTACAACCTGTTTGACTGATAAATTCATTAATGAATTAAATGCAGTGGACCATTTTCGGCACTGGTGGTATAAAGATGATTTAACCCATGTAAATTATTTTTGTAGAACTGCTGTAACAAAATTGGCAGAAGCCTTGAAATTCAATGTTGATTTTTACGGAGACAATGTGTTTGTTTTAAGCAGATCCGGAAAAAGAAAGAGACAAAGGACTTTTACTAAAGACATAGATGATTATTATCGTCAAAAACGAAGTGACATTGAAGCGCTTATACCTAATGGTGCCATGAAGGTTTTAGATATTGGTTGTGCAGATGGAACACTTGGAAAGAGATTGTTAGAAAAAGGAATTAGAGAGGTTATAGGAATTGAGATTAATCCTAATGCATGCAAAAATGCTGAACATAATCTTTCACGGATTATCTGTGGAGATATAGAGGAGATAGTCCTTCCGTTTAAAGAAGGATATTTTGACTGCATAATTTGTGGTGATGCGTTGGAGCACCTGAAAGAACCGCTGAGTGTGCTTAAAAAGATTAAAAGCTATCTTTCCAATGCAGGCGCAATTATTGCTAGCATACCAAATGTAAGACACCACGGTGTTATAAATATGCTGGCAAACGGCCGCTGGAAATATGAGGACTACGGCATCCTTGACAGAACACATCTCAGGTTTTTTACGAAAAAAGAGATTGAGGAACTTTTTTATGATGCAGGTTTTGAGATAACAGGCATCACCGAAAATATTGACCCGCAGTATTATAATATCAATCCACTTTCAGAGAATATATCATTTGGCAGGGTGACCTTAAATAATCTTACCCCAAATGAGTTGAAAGACCTTTTTGTAGTCCAATATTTAATAAGGGCACAAAAAGCAAGATATGCCTTAAATAGAGAATCAGTTAATTTTGAAAATCAAGGGCTTGAAAATCAGAAGGCTGAACTTGAAGAATATCTTAACACCCACCCTGCTGACCTAAATATGCTTTATAAATATGCAGAGGTGTGCTATAAGCTTGGATTTAAAGCGGAGGCCTTAGAGAGTCTTGAAAAAATACTTATCTTTGAGCCTGAAAGAAAAGATGCGGTTGATATGAGAAAGGAAATTACGGAGCGGTTAGATGCCGACAAGCACATATAGCCATATCCCTGCTGTGGTCAGATTTCTCCAAAAGGTCCTGCCCTCATCCATTCTTGATATAGGTATTGGTAATGGCAAGATGGGGTTTATTGCAAGAGACTTTCTTGATGTAATGCTTGGAGAAAGATACAGCAGAAAGGATTGGAAGATACTTATAGATGGTATAGAGGTATTTTCAGATTATATTCAGGAACATCAGAGGGCAATTTATAATAATATTTACATTGGCGATGCATTAGATGTGATAGATAAATGCAATAAATATGACCTTATTATTTTAGGTGATGTGCTTGAACATTTACAAAAAGAAAAGGCTTGGCAATTTCTGGACAAATGTATTGACCATTGCAGCAACTCCATTATCCTTAATATTCCATTAGGTGAAAGATGGACTCAACCTGAGATATACGGGAATCCTTACGAAAGACACTTGTCATTCTGGAGTTATGAAGAATTTGAACCGTTTGTAACAGATAAAGAACTCTATGAGTTTAAAGGCATTGGTTATTATGGATGCCTTTTGATTAAGAGAGAAGATTACATCCATCATAATATTCGCAAAACTGTAGACTGGATGTATTCAGAGGGTAAACATGATGAGGCTATATCTTATATGATTAAATCTTTGGTTAATATATCGCCTGATATAAGTAGTGAATATCTATTGGTTGACCTTTTACTAAAAAGAAACAGGTTTAAAGATGCTGTAAAGAGATTAAAGGCTATTGTAGAAACCTTCCCTGAAGAAGAATCTGCGAAATGCTATCTGGAGCAAATAAATAATATTGTCAAGGATGATGCTTAACACAAATCCCGATTTAGAAATTCT
>DBNT01000140.1 GCA_002299835.1 Nitrospiraceae bacterium UBA665
GGGGGATTTAATAGGATAACAATTCTCTATCTCTGTTTTTGGGCTATCCCATATGTTAGAATGTATTATTACTGATTGTGCTAAAATATAGTATGCTAAAACAGGGATAAAGTAAGCAATAATGAAAAACATCGGCTATAAAAAACGGTTTACCATTACATTGATATTGATATATATAATTTTTCTGCCTGTAATCTCTGCCACCACATATTTTATCCTTAAACAATCAGCTATTAACAATGCATACGATACTGCCACCCTGTATCTTACTTATTTTGAGGCGACAAGACATTATGTTGGCGATGAATTAAGGCCCATTCTATTAAAAGAAATGCCTGATAGGTTCTTTCCTGAGGGCATGTCGAGGTCATATATTGCAGGAAGTATTACTAAAAGAGTAATGCAGGAGCTTCCAGGCTATATTCTCAAAAACGCCTCTTTAAACCCGAAGAACCCTAAAAACAGAGCGGACGAATTTGAAGCCAATATAATTAATGAATTCATAACTAAAAAAGAATTAAAGGAATGGAAAGGTCTGATAGAAAGGGACGGATACCATTATTATGTCCTTGCCCATCCTGGCTCGCCTTTTAAAGGATACTGTCTAAAATGTCACGGTGACCCTGCGGTAGCTCCAAAAGAGTTAATACAAAGATATGGGGCAGAAGCAGGTTTTTTCATGCAAGAAGGAGATATGGTAGATGCTCTGATAGCTTATATCCCTGTCCATATACCCCTTGCAATTGCAAGAGATGTTGTTATGGTTTTCATAGGCATTTATACAACATTTTTCGCTGCTATTTTCTTGGTAATTAACAGGAGATTTGGATGGTTTTATGAAAAGATAGAGTCTGATAAAAGGACAATTGAAGATATTGGCAAAGAGATTTTAAATCTTAATCGCGAAATGGAAGACATAGTTGCAGAGCGCACAATGGGTATGGTAAGTCTCAGGGTTGCAGACCGCATAAGAAATCCTGTAACGGTTATAGGAGGCCTCTGCCAGCAGCTTATCAAAAAGGAGACAGAAGGGATCCCAAAGGATAAACTTGAAGTTATTCTGGATGAATGCCGTAGAATGGAGAAAATTGTTGCGGATTTTGACGAATTGGTGAAGACCAAGAGGTTTCTGTTCAAACGCGAGGATCTTAATGAGATATTAATTTCTACAACAAAGCTTATAGAGCAGGAGATAAAGGACAAAAATATCAGTCTTATTCTTGATATATACGAAAAGCCGCTCATGTTTAATGCGAACAGGCAGTTGATAAGAATAACAATAAGACATATTATTAACAATTCCATGGATGCTACACAGTCCGGAGGAAAAATAACTGTTAAGACCGGCATAAAGGGAGACAGCGTATTTTTGACAATTACCGATACCGGGAAAGGTATGAGTCCGGAAGAACTACGCAGAATATCTGAGCCATTTTATAGCACAAAGGGAAGAAGCGGACTGGGGCTTCCTCTTATCAGGCAGATAATCACAGAGCATATGGGCGAGATAGCTATAGATAGCAAGCCTAAAATAGGCACAACTGTTCAATTTATTTTTTCTTCCAGATGGAAGGAATAAATTAGCTTTGCTGGAGTCATTAGTCATTAGGCAAGAGTCATTATTTTTTACTCCTGACTTTAACTAATTGCTCTGGCGAAGCCAGTTACTCATGCCTGCATGAGCATTAGCTTGTTTTTTACATTTCTGCAAATAAAATTTTTATTTTTGCAAATCTGCAAATGGGTATTTGCTAAAGAATGATTTGAAAGCAATAAGATAGAATCTGGCATAAAATATGCTTGTATATAACGCAGCTTTTTGTGCATTAAGCCAAAATAATTATATTTTGTGCACAATTGGTTGCTTCCTATCCCCGAAGTTCTCAATCGAGGATTCTTAATCGGGGATTGAGCGCTAATTTTATAGCAATATGTTTTCAACAAAAGGAGGGTTCATGGTGAGGGTTTTTGCATTATCTTTTTTGTGGCTGTTTTTGCTGAGTCTTAACTATTCCGCAAACGCAGAACCCATTAGCTGTCTTATCTGTCATGGGGCAATAAAAGGCAAAATACAGAAAGACAAGGATGTTGTAATTGATTTGCATGTGGATGGAGAAAAATATTTGGCATCTGTTCATGGAATGCTTAATTGTACAGTATGCCACAAATCATTCAGTGTAAATCCACATCAGCCGGCAAGGCCCGGTGATGTTCCGGGCAATATCGCTGCTCTTGCTGAAAAATTATCTCACAGGGCGAAAATTGATCCTGTTGCACATGCTGCATGCATTCAATGTCATGAAGATATATATAAAGGCTGGCAGCATAGCATACACGGCAGTAATATTATTGATAAAAAAAAGCTTGACGGTCCTCTTTGCACGGATTGTCACGGCTCACCTCATTACATAACACCTAAAAATACTATTAACTCACCTGTGAATAGAAAAAATGTAGTAAATACCTGTGCCAAGTGTCATGATCAGAAAGACATAGCTGAAAAATATAATTATCATACTTACATTGTAGAGAGATACTATAAGAGCTTTCACGGTAAAAAATATTTGCTTGGTCATCAAAATGCTCCTACCTGCGTTAACTGCCATGGTTACCACGATGTGAGAAAATGGGACGACCCCCTATCTCCTGTTGCATGGGAAAACAGAATGGTAACTTGCGGAAAGTGTCATGAAGGCGCTACACAAAAATTTGTTTCTTCCATAACCCATAAGCCAATTGATAAGGATAATCCCATACCGTATTATGTCAGAACAGGCTTGATAATACTTCTGCTGTCTGTATTTGCATTTATTGTAGGACATGTTTTTTTGGAGGCTTACGCAGAGATCAGAGATAGGGTTTTAAGGAAGAAAAAAGGAGGGTCATCATGAACAATAAAGAGATTCCAACTGTTATTCCGCCACCTGCTGTTATTCCGCCACCTAAAGAATATCAGCGATTTAATGTTATAGAGAGGATACAGCATGTTATTCTTTTTACTACCTTTTTGCTACTGGCTTTTACAGGCTGGCCATTAAAATACCCTGGTGTTGAATATTCAAAATGGTGGATAGAAATATGGGGAGGACCTGAAACAGCAGGCCTAATACATCGCATTGCTGGCATAATAATGCTTCTTAATTTTGCATGGCATGTAATGTATTTAGCTTATAGGATGTTGACGGGCAGAATGAAATTTCGCATGAATACCACTATTATACCGTTACCTAAAGATGTAATGGATTTAGTTAAAAATATTATGTATTTTGTAGGCATCGGGAAAGAGAAACCAAAGTTCGGAAGATTCAGCTACATACACAAGTTTGATTACTGGGCAGTATTCTGGGGCATGGGTATTATAGGCTTATCAGGTCTTTTTCTTACATTTCCTGTTCAGGCATCATATATTTTTCCGGCATGGAGTCTGAACTGGATATGGGATGTGGTAAGGATAATGCATAGCGATGAGGCATTGTTGGCTATAGTATTTATCCTTTTTTGGCACTTTTACAATGAGCATTTGAAATGGGATAAGTTTCCGATGAGCATGACATGGATAACTGGTAAGATTTCAATTGACCAGATGAAACACGAACACCCGCTTGAATATGAGGTTGAATTTGATGAGAAAAAAGAGGATGAAAAATGAGGTGGATAATACCTGTTATTATTTGTGCATTGATGTTAGGCTGTGTGCCTAAGATAGAAATGGAAAGGGATGAAAAGCCAATTGAAAAGCCAATTGAAAAGATTGTATCAAGAGAAGATGCAATGCGCAGTTTGCCCTGCTTCGGATGCCATTCTTACAATAAGTTTACTGCTGCACCGGCAAGGGGCATATTTTCGCATTCGCTGCATATTGATATGGGCTATCATTGCAATCAATGCCATGAGGTAAGAGGGCATAAGCCTGTAGTTTTAAATATGGCGACATGCATTAACTGTCATAACCTTAAAGAGATGACGCTCAATAAAACAGCTTTACCAGCCAAATTCAATCATGAAAAACATGCGGCTATATTTAGTTGCAAGGAATGCCATCCTAATTTATTTTTGATGAGCAGAGGAGCAACTCATGTTACCATGAAGGATAAATTTGAGGGCAGATTTTGCGGGTCGTGCCACGATGGCAAAAGGGCATTTCCTGTAGCAGACTGTGCAAGGTGTCATAATATGTAAAGATGTTTGAGGCTGCCCTATTTTTAGTGCTCTTTTGTAAGCATTCTGAATAGTCGGGCTATCATCACACTGAAGATTCCGCCTATAAATGCCCCGAAGGCTCCGATGATGCCTATGACTATTATTGTGCCCATAATCACAATGAAGTGATTTTCTGAAAATTCGGTTTGAAAAAGACGGTTTAGGTCATTTGCAACTGCCTCCCTCCATCCTCCGCCGAGTGCTTCGCTAAGAACTATGTCCATGCTGAGGGCAACTGCAATTCCCAGCACCCCGCCTAAAATAACACCGATGTAAAATGCCTTTCTCACTACTCCTCTATTCCGTATTTCTTGAATTTCCTGTAAAGTGTGACGAGGTCTATACCGAGGGCATTTGCTGTCTCCTCTTTGTTTTTATTATGGGCATTGTAGAGTTTTATTAATAGATTTTTCTCATAATCGCTCAGATATGTCTTAAGAGTAGAGCATATTTCTATCGGCTCCGTATCCTTTTTTAGCTTATCAGGCAGATCCATAGCGGTTATCTGGCTGCCCTGTGCGAGGACAACCGCCCTTTCCGTTACATTAGCTAATTCTCTTACATTGCCTGGCCATGAATATTTGAGCAGTAGCGAGGTTGCTTGTTGCTCTATGCCTTTTATGGTTTTATTATGCCCTCTGGCAAATTTATCTATAAAGTGTTGTGTGAGCATTTCAATTTCGTCTTTTCTCTCTCTAATCGGGGGTATTTTTATCTCTATCACATTCAGTCTCCAGTAAAGATCTTCTCTAAAACTTCCCTCCTTTATCCTTTTTTCTATATCTACATTGGTTGCCGAAATAATTCTTACATCAACTGTTTTTAGCCTTGTATCACCGAGCGGATGCACCTCTCCTGTCTCAAGAACTTTTAAGAGTTTTGCCTGAAGATTAGGCGGCATATCTCCTATTTCATCCAGAAAAAGCGTGCCCTCGTGGGCGAGAGGAATTAGTCCCAGCTTATCGCTCACAGCGCCTGTAAATGCACCCTTTTTATAACCAAAGAGTTCAGACTCAAGAAGCCCCTCCGGAATAGCAGAACAGTTTATGGATATAAAAGGTTTGTCTCTTCGCGGGCTGTTACAGTGTATTAGTTCTGCAATGAGACCCTTGCCGGTTCCGCTTTCTCCGAGTATAAGAATGCTGCTCTTTGTAGGTATCACTTTTTCAAGGGTTTCAAAGATTTTCAGCATAGATTCTGAGTTAACAATAAAATCCTTGCATGTCATACGCTGGCTTATCTGCTGCTTAAGGGCGATGTTTTCTATTATAAGTTTTTTCTGCTCAAGAACCTTTCTTATTGTGAGTTTTATTTCTTCATTGAGAAATGGTTTGACAATATAATCTATAGCGCCTTTTTTCATTGCCTCCACTGCTGATTCTATGGAGGCAAAGGCAGTAACCATTATTACCGCTGTGTCTGGCGCTATCTCCCTTGTCCTTTGAAGCACCTGCATGCCGTCTACCCTGCCCATTTTCAGGTCTGTGATTACAATATCAAAGGCTTCTTCCTTTATCTTTTGGAGAGCATCTTCGCCGCTGCTTACAGCAGCTACGGCATACCCTTCTTTCTTCAGCAGAAACTCAAGAACTCTGCATATATCTGGTTCATCGTCAACTATTAAAATTTTAGGCTTCATGTTGGTATCGTTATCGTAAATATCGTTCCTTTGCCTAACTCGCTTTCAACGCTCAATATCCCGTTTAATTTTTTGATTATATTATAGCTTATGGCAAGGCCGAGACCTGTGCCTTTTTCCTTTGTTGTATAGAACGGATCAAATATCTTTGACAGCTCTTTTTGAGGAATACCAATACCAGTGTCTTCAAACTGGATTATAATCTCGTTTTCTTTCAACATACTTCTAACAGTGAGCGTTCCTCCTCCAGGCATTGCGTCTGTAGCGTTTAAGATGAGATTTACAAAAACCTGTGACAGTTGATTGCTATCTGCGATGACCTCTGGCACGGATGATGAAAGCTCTTTTATAATAGATATGTTTTTTGTTTTTTTGTCGTACTGTATAAGATTGAGAGATGTTTCTATAACTTCATTTATCTTACATTCCCGCGGCTCTCCTGCCGGCATTTTTGAGAATCCGGAGAGCTGTTTTAAGATTTCTGAAATCCGGTTTATATGAAAGTAGATTGTTTCGAGGCTTTCCTTTTTAAACCCGTCATCCTCCATTTCTCTGAGTATCTGGACAAAGGAGAATATGGATGTAAGGGGATTGCCTATTTCATGGGCTATGCCTGTTGCGAGTCTTCCTATAGATGCAAGTTTTTCAGAGTGCTGAATGTGCTCTTCCATCTTTTTAAGCTCTGTTACATCCTGTATGAGCCTTATATAACCATGTATTTCTCCATCGTCTCCTTTGACAGGAGCTGTGGTTATCTGGAAAAATTTGCCTTCATGTCCCTTAACATTTGACACCATTGTTGTCTCTAAATTGTCCTTTGTGTGCGAGCTATCAATGTCACAGTCACCCCATAGTTCCTCGCAATATTTGCCTATGACATTCATGCCAAACAAGTCATTTATCATCTGGTTGGCCCACAAGATTTTTGCCTGTTTGTCTATAAGGATTATCCCGCCCCCTATTGCGCTGACTATAGAATTAAGTTTCTCTTTTTCGCTTATGAATTCTGCTGTTCTCTCATTGACCCTATTTTCAAGTTCAATAGCATATTTTTCCAGTTCCTCTTTCCTTTTTGCCACTTCCTCTGCCTTTATTCTTTTTTTGTTAAATACGATTAATACAGCGGATACCACGCTTGTAGTTAAAAAAATCGCTATTATTAGATAAGAGTATAGCTCCATACTCCTTTTAGTAGCGCCTATTACTTTTGAGTAGGGTGATGATACAGCAATTATCCATGACAGGTTATTTATGCTGACAGTGGAGAAGGCGCTAATCTTATCCTCTCCTCCAGGGGCTATATACCTGCCGTAAGGACCTATATTTCCTTCAATCATCCTTTTTTGAAGATCAAAGTTAAAGTGACATTTAAAGCAAGCTGCATCTGCTTTATATATATTTCCTCCAACCATTTCTGGCTGCGTAGGGTGATACAGCAACGTGCCTTTGTTGTTCATAATCCAAAGGTAGTCCTTCTCGCCCGACCTTATCATGCTTATAAAATAATTTGCTAAATCATCGACACTGATTGACAGAAAAACAAACCCCTGTAAATGCGTTTGTCTATACACCGGAGATGCAATATATATCAGAGATGGCATTTCAGCAACTGATGCCTCCCCCTGTCTCAATACCAATTGCCTTTGCATAATATCTTTGGAAACTAACTCCAATAAATCCTTTTTTCCGTCCCGGAAGAGCATATCACCTTTTGTATCTAATACACCTATACTCGCTTTTATAATACCCTTTTTATGCAGTTTATCATGTGCCAGCCATTCAATATCTTTGCTACCGGTAAAATTAGTTTGTGATAGCATATTTGCTAAGTGGATAACATCATGTTTTAGGGAGTAGAGATATGCCTCTATATGGCTGGCAACTGACATGGAAAGGAGTTGCTGCTGCTTGTTGAACTGTTCTGCCATCTCCATTTGAAGGGACTGCTGGAAAAAGATATTTAATGTGATGATCGCTGAAATAACGATAATTAGCAAGCCTATGATTAGTATATAACTCTTCATATTTGTATGATAACAGAAAATAGGGATATATATATAAACTTAAGGATTTAGGCTACTTAATACTTAATAGGTATTAGTTTGGCCTGTGCCTCTGCTATAACAGTGTGATCAGCCACTTTCAGAAGTCTGGCTTGTGCTTCGATAAGCCTGGAGTCTCTTTTTGTTATCTCAGCTTCTACAACTGTTTTTTCATTGGACATCAAGGGTTTTTTAAACCTAATATTTATTTCTGCAGTTATTGGCATTAACCCCTCTGCTATAGCAGCCTGTATCATGGCTTCATCAAGCACTGTTACTATTATTCCACCGTGGATTATGTCCTTGTAGCCCTGATAAATTTTGTCTGGTGTAAATTCGGATGTTAGTTTGCCGTTTGAATAGCAAAAGGAGAGCTTTAACCCGCAATGGTTTTTTTTGCCACATGCAAAACAGTAATTGTCGTCTTCTAATTTAATCATCATGATTCGTGCCCGCTGTCTGCGTCCGGGAATTCCGTAAACCGTATTTCGTGTCCGTTCACGGATAACGGATAACGGTTCACGGTTTATTTATTCATCATCTCTAAAAACTCTTTATTATTCTTAGTCCCTTTAAGCTTGCTCAGAAGGAATTCCATGCTTTCTACAGTGCTCAACGGGTTTAAAACTTTTCTTAATATCCACATTTTATTTAAAACATCAGGAGCAACAAGAAGCTCCTCTTTTCTTGTGCCGGAAGAGTTGATGTCTATGCTCGGGAATATTCTTTTATCAACGAGCTTTCTGTCAAGATGAAGTTCCATATTGCCTGTTCCTTTAAACTCTTCAAAAATAACATCATCCATTCTGCTACCTGTATCAACGAGGGCTGTTGCGAGTATAGTGAGACTGCCCCCTTCTTCTATATTCCTTGCTGTGCCAAAAAACCTTTTGGGCTTTTGAAGGGCATTGGCATCAAGACCGCCTGACAACACCTTGCCGCTGGCAGGTGTTATTGTATTGTATGCCCTTGCAAGCCGCGTAATACTATCTAAAAGTATAACAACATCTCTTTTAGTTTCTACCAGTCTCTTTGCTCTTTCTATAACCATCTCAGATACCTGACAGTGCCTCTGAGGCGGCTCGTCAAAAGTAGAGCTTATAATTTCTGCTGTGCTTACCTGTCTTTTCCAGTCTGTTACTTCCTCAGGTCTTTCATCTATAAGAAGAATTATTAAGTGCGTTTCTTTATGATTCTTTTTTATCGCCTTTGCTATAGACTGAAGAAGCACTGTCTTTCCTGTCCTCGGTGCTGCAACAATGAGACCTCTCTGTCCTTTTCCTATCGGTGCTATCAGATCCATAACCCGCATTGAATAATCGCTTATTTCGTGTTCAAGGTGTATTTTTTCTGTAGGATAATAAGGGGTTAGATTATCAAATAAAGGTCGGCTTACTATATCTTCTATAGATTCGTTATTTATGCTTTCTACCTTTAAAAGAGCGAAATATCTTTCACTTTCCTTAGGGGGCCTTATCTGTCCGGATACGAGGTCGCCTGTTCTCAATGAGAATCTCCTTATTTGTGAAGGTGAGACATACATATCATCAGGAGAAGGAAGGTAGCTGTAATCAGGAGATCTTAAAAAACCGAAACCGTCTGGAAGTATTTCTAAAACACCGGAGCCGTAGACACCACCAGCTTTTTCTGCCTGTGCCTGCAGGATTGCAAATATGAGTTCTTGCTTTCTTAAACCAGATGCTCCGTCAACATTGAGGCTTTTGGCAAAGCCTGTAAGCTCATCAATGGTTTTTTCCTTTAATTCCGAGATTGAAATGAAGCTTTCCATGTGTTTTTTACCTCTCTTGGTTATCATAAAATAATTTTCAATGCTTAATATATAGATAAGAAGCCGTTAATGGTTATTAAAATGGTTATTAATAGGTTGAGCATCAATAATAATCCAATGACATTGCAATCTAATGACTTGTGTAAAATTTTGAATTTGCATCTATTACGGTTTATCCCTCATGTAAGGGCCCTGATGTATGGGGGGATACTCCAGAATGCTATAATTTAGCATACAAAATGTTTATATCTTTGTCAATACCTAAACTTCTCCCAAATCCCGATTTAGAAATTCTAAAACTGTTCCCTCTCCCTTGACGTGAGGTAAATAGCATTCCCTCCCCATTGACGGGGGAGGGTTAGGGTGGGGGTGAATAATTCACCTTTAAGGTTA
>DBNT01000103.1 GCA_002299835.1 Nitrospiraceae bacterium UBA665
AAAGACGTAAAAATGTCATTCCCGAAGTTCTTCCGCGGGAATCCATTTCCTTTAAAAACAAAGGCCCCCGATTAAGACCTTCGAGGGCAGGCTTCTGGATTCCAGCTTTCGCTGGAATGACAGACTTTAGGCATAAAAACATACTTTTGCAAGAGCCTCCTATACTGTCTTTACGCTGATTCAGCCTTTTTTTCGTAAACTATTATTGGCTTTTCTTTATTCAAAATAGCGTCTTCATTGACAAAGCACTCGGAAATGCCCTTCTGCGACGGTATTTCATACATAACATCAAGCATCACATCTTCTAAAATAGCCCTCAACCCCCTCGCACCGGCTTTTCTCTCTATCGCCTTTCTGGCTATTGCGGTAAGCGCAGCATCGGTGAATTTGAGTCTGACATTGTCCAGTGAAAGCAGTTTCTGATACTGTTTTACAAGTGAATTCTTCGGCTCTGTCAATATCCTTATGAGGGCGCTCTCGTCAAGCTCATCAAGGGTTGCCACTACAGGAAGCCTTCCGATAAACTCGGGGATGAGCCCATACTTCATCAAATCTTCCGGCTCTACAAGCCCAAGCACATTGCTTATCTTCTTTTCCTTACTGCTAAGAAGTTCAGTTCCAAACCCTATGCTCTTTTTGCCTATCCTCTGTTCCACAATCTTATCAAGACCTACAAAAGCGCCGCCGCATGTAAAGAGTATATTGGTTGTGTTGAGCTGTATATATTCCTGTTGGGGGTGTTTCCTTCCGCCCTGCGGCGGTATATTAGCCACTGTCCCTTCTATTATCTTTAATAGCGCCTGCTGCACCCCTTCTCCTGATACATCCCTCGTTATTGACGGGCTGTCAGTCTTTCTGCTTATTTTGTCAATTTCATCAATATATATAATGCCCCTCTGCGCCTTTTCAACATCGTAATCCGCTGCCTGGAGCAGTTTTAAAAGCACATTTTCAACATCTTCGCCTACATATCCCGCCTCTGTAAGGGTTGTTGCATCGGCTATCGTAAACGGAACATCCAGAAATCTGGCAAGGGTCTGGGCAAGAAGCGTTTTGCCGGTTCCTGTTGGACCGATTAAAAGTATATTGCTTTTCTGCAGTTCCACATCTGTTTTGGAACCGCTGAATATCCTCTTATAATGATTGTGAACAGCAACCGAAAGTATCTTCTTTGCCCTTTCCTGCCCTATAACATAGCCGTTCAAAAAGGCATGAATTTCGGCAGGCGTTGGCAGCTTTTTGGATATATCTTTATCCTTTGCCTGCAGATCTTCATCTATTATTTCGTTGCAGAGACCTACACATTCATCGCATATATACACCATCGGTCCTGCAATCAGCTTCTTGACCTCATCCTGTTTTTTACCGCAGAAAGAGCATCTGAGAATATTTTCACCTGTCTTCTTTGCCATCAAAACCTCCAATTTAGCTCATAGCTGATAAGCTCATGGCTCGGGGATGATACAAAATTTCAAATTTCAAATTTTTATAGTAGCTATGAGCTATGAGCTATTTCTTTTTTACCTCTTTTACCGTAGCTATAACATCGTCAACTATGCCGTAATCTTTAGCATCATTACCAGACATAAATAAGTCCCTTTCTGTATCTGCCTGAACCTTCTCTAATGGTTGTCCGGCGTGCCTTGCAAGGATGCCGTTCAGTGTCTCCTTCATTTTCAGTATTTCTTTTGCATGTATAGCTATATCTGTCGCCTGCCCGTAAAAACCGCCTATGGGCTGGTGTATCATTATGCGCGAGTGGGGCAGTGCAAACCTCTTGCCCTTAGAGCCGGCGCACAACAACAGCGCTCCCATACTTGCAGCCTGGCCAATGCAGTATGTTGCAATATCAGGCTTTACATATTGCATTGTGTCGTATATTGCAAGGCCTGAGGAGACTACGCCGCCTGGTGAGTTTATATATATGTGAATATCTTTGCCTGGGTCTTCTGTCTGAAGAAACAGAAGTTGTGCTATAACCACATTAGCTACATTGTCGTCTATTGCAGTGCCTATGAAGATTATCCTGTCCTTTAAAAGCCTTGAATAAATATCATAGGCTCGCTCTGTTCTGCCAGTTTGTTCTATAACAATAGGCACTATGCTCATAAATCCTCCATAAAATTTGAAATTTGAAATTTTGTATCTTAATCCATAACAGTCGCTTTATCCAAAAGAAAGTTCAAAACCTTTTTTTCAAACACAGAACGTTTTAGACCATCGAGAGAGCCGTCTTTTGCTGTATAATACTTCACAACATTCTCAGGAGATACATAAAACCTTTGTGCAATATTCAATATCTCCTGCTTCATTTCTTCTTCATTAGTGGTTATGCCCTCTTTGTCACCTATTAACTCAAGTAAAATTGAAGCCTTAACACTTTTTTTAACATGAGGCTTTATTTCTTCAGCAAGAACTTCGTCTGTTCTGGCGTCTTTTCCTGCTGCCCTTATTTCGCCTATTACTGCGCTGATTTCTGCATTGACAAGACCTTCCGGGACTTCAAATTCGTGCATGTCAATAAGCTTGTCCATTAGTTCCTTCTGTTTTGTTCTCTCTGCTTCCTTATTTTTTGATGCAAGCATATTATCATTTATCTTGTCTCTTAACTGTCCTATATTCTCAAAGCCAATGTCTTTTGCAAAATCATCATCAAGCAAAGGGATATTGCGTTTTTTAACCTCTTTAATCTTTATGTCAAATTTTAATCTCCTGCCGGCAAATGGAGACTCTAACTCTACTGGAAAATCGGCTTCAACCTCAAATTCATCATCTCTTTTTTTCCCAACAAGGCTATCAAAAAACTCCTCTGGATACGGACCGCTGCCCACTTTCAGAACAACATCCTTTTGAGCAGTACCATCATCCTTTGCCGTATAATCTATAGTTATAAGGTCTCTCATTTCAACTTTAGCCTCTGAAGATTCATAAGTAGCCCTTTCTTCAACTATGTTTTTCAATACCTTTTCTATATCTTCCTCTGTCACCTCAACCGGGATATCTTTTACTGTTATGCCTTCATAATTTAAATTTTCCACTTTTGGCCTTACTTCTACCGTAACAGTTATGGAAAGCGGCAAATTCCTTTTAAAATCAAATGACTCTTCCGGAATAGGCATTGAAACCGGTGTTATATCAGCCTCTTTTACTGCCTTGATATAATATTCGGGAACTATCTTTTCAAGCACTTCGGCCTCTATTTCCCTGCCGAATTTTTTTTCTATCATACTGATAGGCGCTTTTCCGGGCCTGAAGCCTGGAAGTTTTGATCTTCTCTGAACATCCATGAGGGCCTTCTGTATCTCCGGCTCTATATCTTCAGCAGGTATCTCTATCTTTAATCTTTTTTTTGTAGGTGACAGGTCTTCAAGTGACTTCAGCAATTTTATCCTCCTCGTAAATTAAGTTGTGAAGCTTCTGTATAAATTATTATACCCGAAATCGTTTTGTTTTTTCCTTTCCACAATCCGTAGTCAAGCATTGAAGGCGGCAAGCAGGTATGTAGGTCAGAAGACAAAATGTTATAATTTTTGAATGCTTGATATACTGAAGATAACCATCATCTTTATAGCAATTGTCATATTCCTCAGGCTGAAATGGAATATTGGATATGTCCTGCTCATTGTATCAGGGCTTTTGGCGCTAATGTATGCTATGCCTGTTTCTTTAATGCTGTCAACAATAAAGTCCACTGTTACCGATTCCGTAACAATAAAACTCTTTTTTGCCCTCACATTAATACGCATTCTTGAGATGGTATTGAGAGAAAACAAAGTGCTTGCACAGATGATGGGGGCATCAAGACGCCTGCTAAAACAGAAAAAAGCAGTCATCATCTCAATGCCGATGTTAATAGGAATGCTTCCATCCTTGGGCGGAGCTTATTTTTCTGCGCCTATGGTTAATGAATCTACCAAAGACATTAAAATGTCGCCAGAAGAGAAAGGCTTTATAAATTACTGGTTTCGCCACCCATGGGAGTATATACTGCCCCTTTATCCAGGCATACTTTTAGCCTCTGCTGTAACTAATATAGAGCTCCGAAGTCTTATGCTTGCAAATATGACTTATGCTGTTATTATCATCATATCGGGTTTTTTCCTAAGTATGAGGGCTATACATCAAAGGGCAGAACAAAAAATAGAGAAGATAGATGATAAAGAAAAAACTGAATGGAGATTGTATTTTAGTTTTTTGCCGGTTACAATTATTCTTTTACTGGTAGTAGCTTTGCATATTGAGCTTCATTATGCCCTCGGTATTACACTGCTGGGTTTGTTTTTGTTTTATAAGCTTAACTTTAAATATGCTGTTAGGGCTTTTAAATACGGCTTTACAAAAGATGTGGTTATTCTTATATTCGGCACAATGTTGTTTAAGTTCACAATGGAAAATTCCGGCGCAGTTACACAGTTAAGCAGGTATTTTTTTGAAAAGGGAATTCCGCTTTTGCCCATACTTTTTGTGCTGCCATTTATAAGTGGACTGCTTACCGGATTAACAGTAGGATTTGTTGGAAGCACATTTCCGCTTTTAGTTAGCATTGCTGGCGGAGCACATCTTAATGAAATAACATTTGCCTTTGCATCAGGCTTTGTAGGGGTGCTTCTTTCGCCTGTTCATCTATGTCTTGTGCTCACAAAAGAATACTTTGAGGCTGATATGTGGGGCATTTATAAAAAGACTATTCCGGGATGTGCTTTAATTATGGCAGGGGCATTGGTTATGTATTTTATTTTATAAGATCTGAGTGGTGCCGAAGGCGGGACTCGAACCCGCATGGATTGCTCCACACGCCCCTCAAACGTGCGTGTCTGCCAGTTCCACCACTTCGGCAAGTTATTCAATATAACAGTAAATATTTAATCTTTTCAAGTGTTCTATTACTCCCAAATCACGATTTAGAAATTCTAAAACTGTTCCCTCTCCCTTGACAGGAGAGACTCTCTTGATTCCCTCCCCCTTGACGGGAGAGACTCTC
>DBNT01000162.1 GCA_002299835.1 Nitrospiraceae bacterium UBA665
GAACTTCGAGGGCAGGCTTCTGGATTCCAGCTTTTGCTGGAATGACAGACTTTAGGCATAAAAACATACTTTTGCAAGAGTCTCATGAGGCTCATATGGTATTCAATATAGCATTAACTATTGGGAAATAACAATACTGTTGCTGTCATTCCGAACACCTGAAGGGTGTGAGGAATCTTATTAGAAAAGGCAAGATTCCTCGCTTCGCTCGGAATGACTACGGATTTAGGATAGACCATTATTATAACTTTACATAATATATCTTATTCTAACAACCTTTTTTCAGGCGGGTTTGCAAAGGGCTGGCTGTTTAACCTTTTGAAATTTCAGGAAATTTTTAATCCTTTCAAAATTCAAATTGCACATAACAATACCTATCTGACACTGCCACTTGTCATGGCTAAATTGCAAGTATTTTACTTGCTGAAAGCAGCAAAAATCAAGGAGGATTTACATGGGAAAAATCGCATTGGTTGAAGCAAAATTCAAAGAAGGCAGTAAAGAAGGCAGTGGTGTTGTTACCATTAATATTATTAACAACATTGTTGTAAGTGAAAAGGCTGTTTTGAGACCGCATTCGCCGGACAGAATATCTGATCTTGCGCAAGCGCTGAAAGACAAGGGAGAATTCGAGACTCCTATTGTAGTGGCCCCATATCAAGGGATTAGCACAAAGTACTGGTTGATTGACGGCTATGCGAGGTATAAGGCAGCGCAGGCAGCCGGCATCTCCGAGCTTCAAGCACAAATAAGGAATGAAATTATCGTCCCGGATGGAGATAGAAAAGATATCGTAAAAGCAATTCTATACCACAGCGCCTTATTGAATTGGAGACATTACGCAAGCCCTTTGTCGTGGAAAGAAAGGAAGAATTGCATACGCCGACTATATCAAATGGGCTATACGCCGCAGGAACTCACAACATTTGCTTCTCTGACGAGCATATACGTCTGGCTTGGCGATTTATTAGAAGAAAGCAAAAATGAATTAAAAGAAAAATGCATCAATCTTGTAAACGAAGGAAAGACCCAACAGGAAACTTCGCGGTTAACAGGGGTGCCTCAACGTACTGTGTCAAACTGGATACAGAGTGAGGAAAGCGATAAAAATAAAGGTTTAGCAGAAATTCCGAATTCGGAAAAATTGCTAAACTTTCAAGAAGTGGTTCAGAGATTGAACAACAACTCGTTGATTAACAATGAAAATATCACTAATCAGACTGAATATGAAGATGAGGCTATAACAGATGAGCCTGTAAGTGAATCTTTGCCAGATACCCCCCCTACTCTTTCTCAACACAAGATAACCATAGAGGAAATATATGACGCCCTTAACTCAATGAAATGGACCAGAGATGTCGATGAGACTGTCGTTGACATGCTATTACCCTTGCTGTCTAAAAGATCATCTAATGTGCGTAAGGTTATTGGAAACGGTGACTACATTAGTGACGCGAATCATGTCAAGCTTGAAAACTCATCATTGCAGGAACAATTAAGAGATGTCACGAGGCAATTAAGTGAAGTAAAGAAAGAAAACAATATACTGAAAGCTAATCAGCAGCGCCAACTTAATTGCAATCAGTTCTGCGAATATTTAGAGAAAAGCTTGAGGAAAAAATTTGACAATCGCATGGGTCCTATAGTTGAAGATGCTATCCGACACTTCAATTTATACTTGAACTTTAATGAAGATGAACTTGCGGCGATAACTCGCACAACTATCGCAAGAATCGAAACTCACATAGAAGAAGCTTATCACGACCACGTGCTTGCTGATAAAGATATCAGATACATCAATGAATTTATCGAGAATGTGAATAAAATAAATACTGATAAGGAGGTTCACAATGAAATCAAAAGAGCAATCGAGCGAGTCGCAAAAGCTAAAGACTTTTTCCACGAAGAATAAGGGGCTTTTCATTAAATCTGTTAAAAAGAAAAAAATAATAGCAAGTGAACAAGATGATAGCGTAAATGCGTTAGCCGATAGGGTTTCATTCTATGTGAAAAGAAACTTTAAGCCAATGCGGGGCGTAGCTATGTCTAATATAGTTCCATTTTACGCTTACAAGTATGCTGACGAGTTATTAGAAGATACAGTTGATCAAGTATCACTTGATGATCACATTACAGATGAAGAAGGCATTAAGCAGAATGGGACGATGCATGACCGCCTACCAGCAGACAAAACGGACTATATTGATTGTGGCTATGACTTCATTTTGTGGGAGACGTTAGTTGGTTATGTGCATTTCAAGGTCATACATCTTGTAAAATTTGCCTCAAAGCTTGTTGTGCATCGCAGCAACTACAATGTGTATAAAATTAGCAAGTCGCTTGGTTTCAATAATATAGACGAATTCAACGATTTTATACAATCTGTACATAACTGCATTACACAAACGGGGCTTTCGCCATTTCAGGCTCTTTGTAAGACTGAAAATAAAAACATCAGCTATCGACTATGGGCTAAAGATGAAGAGAGCGCTGTTGCTATTGTTAGTAAGTATGGAGAAGTTATGGATGTTGAGGCTCTGGGATGCGCGTTATGAGATTAACCGATTTTTTGCATGAAGTTGGCAGGCCGCTCTCATATTACCCCAGCCTCAAGAAAGTAACCGGAAGCACAATTGCGACGATTTTTCTTACGCAATTTATATACTGGACGGGAAAACAGAACGATCCGGACGGCTGGATATATAAGACTCAAGCTGAAATTGAAGAGGAAACAGGGCTTTCAAGGTCAGAACAGGAAACAGCCAGACGACAGCTTAAATTCAAAGGTCTTATTGAGGAAGAATACAGGGGATTGCCTCGCAAGATCTACTATCGCGTCAACATCGCAGAAATAAACAATTTATGGTCTATTATTTCTGCCAAAACCTTGGGAAATCACAATAATGCTGGAATCCAGCATTATTGTATGCGGGAATCCAGCAAACAAGAATGCGACAATCCCGCAGGCAAGCATGCTGGAATTCAGCATGCTATTACAGAGATTACTACAGAGATCACTACAAAAGAAACGACAACGACAGAAGCCCCTGTTGTCGTTTCTTTTGGTGAAAAAGAAAAAGACCCTTCTTTAGCAACATCTGTCTATATAGACAGGGAAGTTCCTGTTGTTACTTACAGGGAAGAAAAAACCCCCAATACTGTCTCTTTACATGGTAACGCTGTGAAGGAAATCATAGCTGTCACTATTGGCACACCGCTTGATGGCATGATTCCAGAAAGCGTGATCCCGACCTTGATAGCCGATTATAACCCGCAATCGCATCAACAGCATCAGCCAGAGATTCCGTTAGATGGCATCAAGCGGTTGATTCAATGGACAGCGACTCAAGTGTCTAATCCAAAAGCTACGCCTATTCCAAACCTTGTAGGGTTCTTGCGAGAGCGGGCAAAGAAAGGCATGGACAAGCCAGCTGCAGTCATGCGGGATGAGCAGGAGGCAAAAACAAAGAAACGAGAAGATAAACAGCGACAGCGAAAACGACAAGAGACCGAAAAACTAAGGGATGAGCGGGAAATACCGACGGAAGTGCGGAGAGATATTAATAGATTGTTAGGCAGAAGTAATATTTAGCAAGGAGTTACTTATTTGAAAGTGTCAGTTAAAAAAATATCACATCTCAATATTCACGAGAATGCGATTTCTCTCAAGGCATATCTTGCGAATAATACAGCTATAAAAAGTGATTTAAAAAATGCGCCTTCAATTGTTCTTTGCGTTTCAGGCAAAAATATCCCTTGTAAATTTATTTCGATGACCGAAAAAAAAGATTTTTCTGTGCTTTTAGGTTTACCTAAAAGCCTTGATGCAGCACTTGTATTATTTTATCACATTGGCAAGGAGGTTGAAGATTGTTTTTTATTAACCGAGGAAATTGTGGACCCGGAGATATACAAAGAAACATATTATTTACTGGAGGACTTTGCAGCAAAGTCAGGCCGCCGCCAGCAGGATATTTTGTTTGAGATTACAGAGTTCAAAAAAGGTGTTGGTAGGCGAGATCTTAAGCATGTATCGGAAAAACAAATGGTAATAGTAAGAGATAGGCTTAAGGATATTCTTAAGTCAAGTCTACCTGTTGTGCAGAAGGTAGACAAGTAATAACTAAAAAAAACAGGAGGAAATATGAGTAAATTTTTATTTGCTGTATTCAGTTGTATGTTATTTATCGGAATCGGAAATGGGGACGTTTTTGCAAGCAATACGCAGAAACATACTTTTGAGATAGCTCCCACAGTATCTCACATTAAATATGAAGAGCCAGGGCTTATGAAAACAGACGGTATGATGCATGGAATAAGGGCAGCCTATACATACAGGGATAGGATCATGTTAGGCGTAGAAGGTAGATTAGCCATAGGCAAGGTTGACTATACTGGATCTGTTATGGACCTTACAACTGGAGTTAAAACACCTCATACTGCAGGCAATATACCGCAATACATGATAGAGTCCAGAGGACTAGTCGGTTATATTTTCCCTATGTCAAAAACATCATCCATTACTTATTTTACAGGGTTGGGTTACAGGTATCTTCACAATGACCTTTCCGTTGACCCTGGAGGCTACTTACGAGAATCAAACTATATATACAGCCCGATAGGTGTCCGATATGATGCGAAGTTACGCAATGGCTGGTCTTTTGGAGCAGAGGCAGAATATAACATTTTCTGGCGGGGAATGCAGATAAGCCATTTCAATCATATTGATCCAGGATTCAATGTTCTTAAGAACACCCAAAGAGACGGACATGGACTGAGAGCGTCTGTTGAGTTTGCAAAAAAGACTGGTTCTGTGGAACTTGCCTTAACTCCATTTATAGAGCATTGGAACATTGGTGATTCAGAGCGTGTGGATTTAACTTTTTATGGAACAAAAGTTGGCGAGGCATGGGAGCCAAAGAACCGTTCTACAGAAATTGGGCTTGGACTTGCATTGAAGTGGTAGTTGCTATTAACCTTTATCCCTCTTTGAGGGAATGCATTTTAATAAGGAGGGCGCTCCCCTATGCATGGGGAGCGCAAACTTAAATAATGTCTAAAACAATAAGGCGTATATTTATTTTCTTTGTGGTTGTTTTGTTGACACTGCCTATTACAGCTTGCGCCAAGCAGGACAAAATTACAAAGGTGAGCGAGTTTGAGGTAATGAAGGTTTTTTTGGCTGATGCACCAGTGGAATTGCACGAAGTTAACGATATCGGTTCGCTGTACGAAGTTGTTGTCAAGCAAGGTAACCAGAAGGGCATCATATATGTGACAAAAGATGGCAAGTATGTCGTATTGGGTAATATTTTTGACAAAGCTAAAACAAACATAACTCAAAAGAGATTCACTGAACTTAGCAAGGTAAGCTTTTCCGCGCTGCCTCTCAATGATGCGTTGGTAACCAAAAAAGGCGACGGCTCAAGGAAGTTAGCGATGTTTACTGATGTAGACTGTGGTTTTTGTAGACAAGCGCATGAGTGGCTAAAAGGCAAGGATAATTATACATTGTATGTGTTTTTATCCCCAATGAACCCTACTGCCGAGTCCTACGCTAAGAGTATTGAAATTTTATGCTCTGATGATCCAATAAAATCGCTTGACGCTGTTAAAGCCGGAAAACAAATTAAAGCCAACCACTGTGACAAAGGCATTAAACTACTTGGCAGACACCTTGAAACAGCGATGTCGGTTAACTTAACAGGAACTCCGCTGTTTGTAACAGAGCAGGATGTAATTATCGCTGGTTTTGACCGCATTGCATTGGAGAATTACTTAAAATAATGCGCACGATATTGAGACATAACGAAATTTTATACTTGATAAGCAAAAAGCACTGGGTTGTGCTTGCTAATCCAGTGCTTTTTATTGTTACGTATGCAGCTATTGTCCTGATGGTATATCTTGCTCACAAAGATATAGGTAATTTACTGCTATATGGATTCCCTATTCCTATTGCATTTCTAATATGGAAATCGCTTGACAGGAAATACGACTTATGGGTAGTAACTAATCATCGCGTTATTGACGAATGGGGTGTGCTTACTCGCAACTCAAAACAGAGCCCTCTGGACAAGATTCACAATATCTCCTGTAAGCAGTCAATTATGGGGCGGATTTTAGGATACGGTACAGTTGAAATTCAAACAGCAGCAGAAATGGGCAGCACTGTATATAGATATGTGAGCAAGCCTAATTTGCTTAAAGAACTTATAATGCGCGGCATGGAAAGATATCGTGAGTAGGAAAAGAAAAAACATTGCATTAACAATATCGTTATTAGGTTTTGTCTTTTGCACAGTTACAGCATTAGGACTGACCGATCAATTATGCACTACTGGTGGCTGCAGTCTGTATCGCGATATGTCTATATTCGGTATTAATATGTACTGGTTTGGCTCTTTATTTTTTTTGGTTGCAGCAATTTCGGTGATTTTCAATAAAAGTGCTGACCATTTAAATCCTTATTTATCTTTCTGGCTGCTGTCAGGATTAACAGCAAGCGCTATATTGCTGATTGTCCAGTCCCTTACTTCTCCATGCGCTCTTTGTCTATACGTTGCTTTTTTTGTCCTACTGCTTGCGATAACATTACTAGTGGATGTTGGAAGACTTAAGTTTTTGTCCCGGATGCTTGCACTAAAAAAGGCATTTATTGCTTTGTTGATTGCTTGGGCAATGGTAATTGTGACTACTGCAAACCAGAATATAAGCCCAGTGCCTATCATAGGAGATAGTCAATCAGCAGTAAAGGTTTTCTTTTCTCCATCCTGTCCGTCCTGTGTTGAAAAATTAATAGAAATGACTACAAACAATAGTGTTTTGCCTCATTTGGCTTTATATCCAATTATTATAAATAAAAATGATGCGGCTGTTATTAAAAAAATGCAGAATGAATTTTTTAGGTCAGGTTCTGTGTCTTCTGCTATAGATGCTATGACAGAGACGCCCATACTTAATGTCATGTCTTTTTATGACAAATTAAATCTGCGAATTATGTCTTTTCTCAATAAATCGTTTCTTGCAAAAATCGGAGTTCAAGCGGTTCCTTATGTAATGACCTCCTCGCCTGGTTTGCTGTCAGTTATGTCTGTGCCGGTAGCTCAAGGCGATAATAATCCGATGATTCATTACATATTTAATGCTGATGGCGTCAAATGTCCAATTGGCGTTTCCAAAGGAGATAAGTGCGAGGTAGTTTTCCCTACAAGGTAATATTATCATAAGATGGAAAATATTCTTTATTACGCAATATTGTTGTTTATAGCGGCGATTATCGCAATAGTAGTGATCAGAATTACAGGCAAGCTAATTTATATAGCAATATTCATTATTGTCGTAGTTGTAACTATATACTTGCTTGACCATTACGGTGCAATGGAGTTTATTCGCAGCTTTGTCAGCTCAATATTGCAAACATTTCATTAGAGGGGAAACACATGTCAAAATTTATAACATTTTTTTTACTGATTGCTTTGTTTTTATCGGGATGTGCTACAACGCGCACTGGTGCAGTCAATGTAGCCAATGAAAAAGAAAAAAAAAATAAGCCACTTAGTGGCGTAGATATATTTATATCTGAAAGGTTAGGGAGGGTTGAACGTGGTGATGCGAAATAAAACAATTTTAGCTGTAGTGTTTTTATTTTTCTTCGTGTTTGCGTTATTTTCTACGGCTTCTGCCGATGAAATTACCGCATACAAGCAGGGATGGTATGACGGGTACAGAAAGGGCTACAAAGATGCATTTACCGATTTTTCAAACAAGATGGCTGAATATAGAGAGCTCGTAGATGCCATTTTTGATTATAAAAATCTTTTATTTGCTGGTAAAATACAGCCTGTTCGTTTACAGATCGAATACACCAAGTCGCTTACGCCTTCCGGTGTTAGGTATCAAAGGACACTGGTCGCAGAGAATTTTGATGGCGAGGTATTGCCACTTGAGTTTCTTAAAAAGAGATTTGAAGAAGCTGAAAGAAGAACCTCAGTTATATCAGGCTGGTGGGCATATGTTGATACATCTCATCTTGCAAGAGAGGATATTGGACTTCTGGATTTTATAGCGCAGCAAAGCGGATATTCTCCTCGTCATTTTCAGAGTAAGCTTATTTTTTCAATTGAAGCAAATAAAGCGGCTGCAGAAAGAGTCAGCGATGTGTTGAAACGCTATGGAATTGCATCGGAGGTGAGACATGTTGAAATTAACAAGTAAAGCCATAGTCGTGCTTATGATTTTTTTGATTTCAGGATGCGCAAGCATTAGGAGTCCTTTTGTAGCTTCTCATCCGACTCATGCTATAGACGATAAACAGATATCTGCTAAACAGATATCTGCTGACAAGATGGCAGAAGAAATTAGAAGCCTTGCGAAACATATAGCGCAAAGACAGAAATCGCTATTAGATGTCCCTGAAAATAGATCTAAACGCGACAAAGACGGAAGCAAAGAGAATTTTGTCACAGGACTTAGAGGCGTTAAACTGCATCTTGATAAGGCTACCAGATCTGCGGAAGGCATAGAAGGCGATGATTTCAACAAAACCTTACTTATAGACGATATCAAATCTATTAACGTGGAGATAGAGCGATTTCTACAAGACTCCAAGTATGGTCGCAAATAGGGGGGATAAATGTTTAAAATAGCGCTATCTTTGTTTTTCATGTTCTTTTTAATTACTCATGCCGACGCATCTGTATCTATCTCTACATCCAAAACTACTTCTGTATCGGTTTTAAAAGGCAGTATTTTGACGGTCAAACTACCTTGCCCTGCCCGAGCAATATATAATCCCGATGCTGCTGATGTTAAAGGCATCGGTTCCATAGCTTCTATTTTAGCTCATGAAAATACGAGCATTTCGTTTATATGCACAACCGGCGACGCAGGCTATATAGTAAGCATCAGATTAACTGACAATCAGGATGAATCAAAAAACTATATCGAAATAGTAGATAAGCCCAGAGTAGACGAACTGGACAATAGACGTCTGATAACTGATGTCAGCGATTACGATAAAGAGGATGTTCTTCTTAATGCCCGCAATTTATTGGTAGGTATTGTGCAGTCTGCGTCTGTTCCTGGATACGAGAGACAAGCAAATATAGGCATAGTCAATTCTCCGGATAAATCGCTGCAGGTTAAGTTGGCAGGGTTTTATATGGGCAGGTTGATAGGTTTTGAATATAAACTTACCAATATTTCACATATAAGAATAAGAAGAAATGTAAGTGATTTTTCCACCAGGGGCGTTGTTTTGGTATTTTCTCCGTCAGCTGATAAGTCTGGTGATATCTTAATACTGCCGCGCCAGACTGTAAAGCTATATATGGTAAAAGTTCCGCATACTGATGTTGCAACCAGTCGTACTGTAGTGCCGTGGATTGGTGCAAGAGATGCCAAAGCAGATGTCGGTGATCGTCTTAAGCGCATTACAGATGCTGATGGTGCTGTACCACAAAAACAGAACATCAAGCCGCAGCAAGTGGACGAAGTTTTGGGAAGGATTGAAAGATATTTCACAGATGTCGATATGGACAATGTAGTGCCGCCCGGAATTAGATAGTCAGGAGGTTAAAAAGAAAATGGAAAACACATCAGAAGATAAAAAAACACAAAAAAACGAGCAAGTAGACAATTCTATAGCAGAATTATTAAGCAAGGAGCAAAAAAAAGACTCAGGTGCAAAGAAACATATAATTATAGGGCTTGCGCTGCTTGTCGGAGTAATTGTTGTTTTTGCGGTTACGAGACAAGATCCTGTCATATTCAAAGGTCAAGATGCAGGACTAGTTGAATCTAAAATCGAAGAGATTCAAAAGCAAAATATTCAAATGCAGCAGCAGTTACTTGATGCTCTTAAACAGATGGAAGCTCGCACAATAGCGCCTCCAGGTCAAGAGATTCAAGGACTTGATGCAATCATACGAGAAGGGCTGCTTGATACTGATAAACCAGCAGAGCCTTTACCGCCACTTCCTCCACCTCCACCTCCTCGCCCAAGACTGACAGAAAGAGAACTTTCAATGGTCACGGAAGAAAAGAACAACATCCCTCTGCCCGCCGTGCAGGTGCAAGCGTCTCCGCAAGAAGCAATAGGTTCGCCTGCTAGAAATATCCAAGCGGCTCCGCAGAGAGTTGCGGCGGCGTCCGTAAGATCATTTCTGCCTGCAGGCACTATAGTAGAAGGCGTACTACAGACAGGAGTGGTTGCTCCGGTAAGAGGCGCTCCTGAGGACTATAAGGCTCCTATGATTGTTATAAGGCTGACAAGACATGGTGTTACCCCTAATTTTATGACCTTTCCGCTGAAAGATGCATTTGTTTTAGCTAAAGCGGAGGGCATTTGGAATCTCGAAAGGGTTACATTAGACCCCAAAAAAATAATCAAGGTGCTTCCTGACGGCAGGGTTTTAGAAAAAGAGATCACTGGGCAAATTCAGGGCGCCGATGGCATAGATGGAGTGCAGGGCTATTTAATAAACCCGGGTGAAACAGAGAGAATGCTTACATTCCTCGGGGGAACTGCTGCAGGAGGCTTTTTTGCTGGCATGGCGCAAGCGCAGCAGCGGCAGCAGGTTTCGCCTCTTGGCACGGTGACAACTATTGATGACCAATTACTGCACAGCATAGCATTAGGTTTATCTAAAACATGGGATAACTTTTCTCAGTGGTATCTTGAGCAGGCAAAACAAGCGCTGCCGTTCGTTGTAGCAGAGCCTGGACAGAAGGTCTACTTTATAGTCCAAGACGGAATTGAATTTGAGATTTAATAAGGGGGATATATGTGGAAAAAAACAACAATTTTTTTGTTTTGTATAGCAGTAATGTTTTCATTAAACGGCTGCGCGACCAGCAGTAAGCTACCTGACTTGACCAAAAAAGGCGGTTACACAAGCATATATGTACATATGGAAAACAGAATAGATAAAAGGCTTAATATAGAGCCTAAGAGACCGCCTCTTAGACATCCGGAATATATGCGGGTATGGCGCGGCTCTTATGCAGATAATAGAGGTAATTTTATTGAGGACGGATGGGAATGGATTTTGGTGCGACCAGGAGGACCAGATGCCAATTTCTAACCAAAAAATACTGTATATTTTTTGCTGTTTGGTGTTTTCTTTGACACTGACAATCGCTCCTGTAGAACTGGCGTCAAGCAGTAGGTCGCCAGCTTATAATGAGGACGGCTCCTTGAACTGGCAATATTTACTTGACGTAGGGCAAAGATGCGGAGGAGGAATAAGCAGAGAATTATTGCTTGCAATTATGTGGGTAGAAAGCCGAATGAACCCCTATGCCGTCAATGTCAATGGCGTTGGAGGTTTCATGCCGTCAAGCCCTAGGAGGGCATTAGAAATAATACACAGATATAACAGGGCAAATACAGATATCGGGCTTATGCAGGTCAATTATCGCTGGTGGGGCGAAGAGTTCCAGATAAGGAAGGTTGATTTACTTAACCCTTCGCGTAATATATGTATAGGAGCTAAGATATTGCGGCAATACTTAGAAGATCATAACTGGTCTTGGAGAGGAATAGGAAGGTATAACGCAGTATCTCCTGATAAGCAAGTGGCGTATGCTAAAAGAGTTCTCAGGGCTTATGAGAAAATCAAGCAGATTAAAGCGAACCTTCCTCATTGAGGGAGTCATTCTTATTCAAAGGAGGTAGTGTTTTCTTTGGAAAACACTAAATTTTATGACAAAAATATTAGTCCTATTTTTAATGTTTTTAGGCATTCCCGCAGTGGCATTTGCAACAGGAGACCCTCTTTGTGTCGCAATTGATAAGATAGACGCAATATGGCCATTTATAGAAATTGCAGTTCCAGCGATTATTGCAATTGTTTTAATCATTGGCGGTGCGATGCTGGCAAGGAAGGACGAACTCGGAAAGGGAATGGCTATAATAGCATTAGGTTTTTTTGTGGGCATTCTGCTTGCTGCTATTTTTCAGGCTATTCCGATAGATAAACTAACTTGCTAATGCGATAAATGAGAAATTTAAGCCTGATAGACCGTCCTGAAATGATAGCAGGACTTGAAATCAACACTATAATGGTAATAGCTATAGTGTCTATGGCTGTCATTGCGCCTTTGGCGTTTTTCGTAAATGTATTGTTTTTTGTTGTAGTGCCAGGGGTGCTTTTGATTGCCTCAGTATGGGTGAGAGAAAAAACAAGAAATAAGCGATATGGGTTTCCTCAACGATATCTGTATGGAAAGCTCAATCGCTATTTTAAAAAGGAGCATGGCATAGCATATGTCAAAATCTAATATACCCTTTTTTGTAGAGGCTTATGCTGCTCAGGTTTTATGGAGACGCATTTTTCTGTCTACAGGATTCCTTTTCTTTTTAGGAATGATGTTTTTTGCTGTTTTATGGCTTATTACGCCCATGCCTAAAACTGAAGAGGATTATTTGAGGAGCTACATTTACAGCAGGTTCAATTATGACCACAACACTGCAAGGCAAGCTTTCTTTAACGACTTGCAGTACATGCCAATCGCCTATTCGCAGTTAATGGCGCCAGAGCTGCGGCATATTGAAAACCAAAAGATTTATCATAAGTTTAGAATTGAAAAAATCACAAAGGAAAGAGGCATATATATTGTTGAGGGGCACAGGCTCGTTATTTCTCTAATAGCCGATACCCCACCAAACATATTGCACAACGGACCAGCTGTGTTGCATATAGGTGTGAGAAATGGTAAGTTTTTCCAAACTGAAAGTCCTTCTTAGATTGTCATGTGTAGCAATGGCAATACTCGCTACTGTTGCGCATTCGTATGCTTACTATGAAAGAGGGCAAGCAAGGCATGCAATCGCGACAGAATCAGAATCAGAGAAAAAGCCATCCTATGAAGATATGTTTAACGAGAGCATGAATTTCTTCCCTGCTGATACTCCGCCGATTGTCAGGGAATTCCTGAAAGATCCAGACAACGATGATCTTGCAAAATGGGTGGTAAAATACTTTAATCAGAGAACAGACACTGCATTAAGAGCAGGCCAGAGACTGTCGGCAATAGCAGGCGGAAGCAACCTTCCCCCTACTGCGGCAATGCAGCATGGGAACAACATAGACATGCTCAATCTGCAAAAGCTGTCAGAAATGAGGCAGAACGGTTTTCAAGCCATATATTTTTTTAACAGGCATTGTCCAGCATGCATAAGAAGCAAAGATACGGTTAGGATTATTTCCCGTTTTTTGCCGGTCAGAGAAGTAGATGCAATGTCGGAAAACGCTGAAGCCTTATTTACAAGATGGCGTGTAGCCAGAACGCCAACTATGTTTTTCATTAGAGGCGGTGATGCCTATAAAATGGTAGGCGAAATCACGCCAATGTCGCTGCATCAGTTTTTACAGGGGGTGCCCTAAATGCGTCAATCATCAATTATCAATCGTCAAGCGTCAATCGTACTATTCTTTTGTCTGTTTGTTTTTTTATTAATCGCCAATACTGTATATGCATCAGACGATGTTAGGTTTGAACATACATACAGCATAGGCAATATTCGCGTTAAAGAGCCTCAAGCCCGTACTCAGGATATTATTAGCGGTCAAGCAGGAGCGGGCATGGGAAATATTGCATGCGGCGACATAGGAAACATCACGGCAGCACTAGGGTTACAGCTGAACGAACAATCGATAAAGGACTTGGTAAGCAACTGGAAGTCCAAGGCATTGCCGTTGGGTATGTATTTCTTGGGCACATCAGTGCCAGTGGTAAAAGAAGTAATTGTAGGAGCGAGAGCTCTTACCCAAAAAGCTGCACAACTATCTATGGCCAGTTGCGAATCAATGATGCAGTCTATAGACAGAATGAATTTGCAGGACAGTAAACTTGTTCAAGCATGTCTTGACCGGAGAGTCACCAAGGGTTCTAGTGATGCGGAAATCAGAGCTGCAAAGGATTTCTGCATGAGAAACCCTCAAACTTTAAGTGTAGTTGATGTATTCGGCGGTGATGAATCAAAAATAGCACAGTATCTGTCGTTTTTAGATCCACAGAGTTTTGCAAGGTGTGCAATGTTTAATCAGGGCATAAAAGACATTGACAATATGACTTCTGAAGAACTTGGGAATATGAGTTTTAATGATAGAATGATGAATCTGGGAGTGCTTCTTTTGCCGTCAGTTAGTCTTTCTGCTCAGGATGGAAGTTTCAGAGTTAATTCGCTAAAAATAGACGGCAAAACCTTAAGTATTCTTCAGTATTGGGAAAAAGTAAGACAGGATATGGCAAGAGATGTTGAACGTTTAATTAGCATAATGAGAACGGCTGACAACCCTGCAATTATTACATCAGCGGTTGAATCGTTTGGAAATAAATATAATCTCGATATGTCAGGCGTGTCATTGCTTCTTGAGTTATTTGCAATATGGAAAGAGCGAATTGAACAAAGAAAAGGAGATATGCATAGACCCGGCTTTGATCGTTTCAACGAATGTGTAGCCAAGTTTGATTCAGCCAGGCAGTATTTAATGGGTGTGGTGGAAAAGCAAGCATTGAGGGCATTAAGGTTAGGATTGCTGCAGAAATTTGCAGAGTTGGAGCTTATTGCAGGCAAATCGGCTGCGACAGCGTCAGGCTATAGATGCCAGCTCCGAGATAGGCAGGGCAATGTAATAAAAGCCGATGACGCAAAACAAGTAACAGAAAAAACCGTGAATTCAATAAGAAATACTAAAGAAATCGTGATACAGAAAATAGATACGCGATTAGACATGCTTGGAGGTGTTGATTTTTGCAGAGAGATAGCGAACAGCATAAGAGGCTGCCTTGGAACTGATGCAGTAGGCACGATTGTAGACGAAAAAGGCAATATGGTTCATACTTATCGCATAGCCGATAACTGCATGGTGACAAAAAGCACACAAAGGGGTGATTTTGGTCTTCCAGGAATTGCTGAAGCTTCCGCTGAAATCACACAAGATATTACCGGACGTGATAAGGCAATTCAACAGCCTGTAAGAGGATTTGCAGGATTTCGACACACGGAGTTCAGGCTTATGGCGATGGTTCTTATGATGGGCGCATTATTGTATCTGGGCAAGACTATTGTAGTAGGAGTATCAAAAGAACAATGGTCTATCGTAGCTATTAATTCTGTGGTTATTCTGGTAATTATTTCGGTAATGTATTCTTTATTGTAGTGGTCTTGATTGAAACGGCACAGGTCGCCGTCGTGATAGCAACGATACTGTCGCGCCCCACGCGGGCGCGTGGATTAAAATACTGTAGGAGTCTTGCTTGAAAAATATTGTAATTCCAGCAACATTACTTATTGCGATATCAGTAGCGATATTGCCCTCTGCGGCATTTGCTGCATACGAGTTTTATGTTAATAATGCGACACAACATTCATTTGTTAGGCAGGCATTTAATGTTCAAGACCAAATAATACATCACGTTACCGGGGGCGCTCTTTTGCCTTTTGCTATTTTCCTTATTATTGTGTGTCTGTTTATGTGGGCTAAACGAATCTCTGAAGAAGATTCTGTCACACAGTTTTTAGTCTGGTTTGTTATTGCCGTTGTTTTAGTTCATATTACATTCATGTCTAAAACAAACATTCAGATGCATTTGTATGATTGGAATGCAGCAGAAGCATGGAAACAAGCGAGAGGCGTTCATGCAGATCATCAGCATGTTATTACTGATAAGCGTGAAAAGGTTAGCGGAGTGTCAGGTATTAATGCATTCTTTGCGCAGGCAACTAAAATAATGGTTATAACAGCAAGGGCTGCTATGGACAGAAGCGGAGTGAGGGCTAAGTCTCTTGAAGTGTGCGTGCATCCATTGGCGTGGTATTATAATGCGTACACAGCCGTATTAGCTAAGATTGGTCCGTTTAAGGGGAGGTCAGACACTGGCGCAGAAGCAGTTCGAGCGTTTCATGAAGAATCGGTTTCTATGTTAGGTGCGGGCGTAAAAGAAGACGAATTGGGTTTATTAGCGAAAATCGCTTCGTGGAAGCCGTTCTCTGGTTCATCACAAAAAGGAACGAAGGACGACGTTGATCGCGATAGACGTCAACACGCATGGGCGCATTTACACTCTAGAGATACATTTCAGTCTGTCGAAAAAGAGAAAGACAAACAAAACCGTCGTGCTTTATTTGAAGAAAATGTCAAAAAATATGCAAGTAAATGCAGAGCGGAATTGGGCGGACAAAAAGGTGAACAAAAAGTTTTTATGCTTCAAGCTGCTAATACTGTTTACCAAAACCCGCTTGTAAATGTCCATGCTACTGAATTTGGCAAACTACTGTCTGAACAGAAATCAATGCCGACAATTCATGAGATAGCTAGGGATGTTGGTTTAGGCAATGTAGTGTCAGTTGTTACTAATTGGGCTACAGGTGTGCTTTTTAATTTATGGGCTTCTGTAATGCCTTCAGTTCACCCTCGCATGCAGTTTCTACTTGTAATAAAAGGCATCATTACATCTATATTGCTTGTTGCAGCTCCTTTTGTAGTTATGTTTAGTCTTGTCCCGACATCAAAGCATGCTTATGGCGTTAATTTTAAAATGCTCTTGTTGTTTTTGTTGTCTTTCTTATTTGTGCAGTTATGGTATCCTGTTATTATGTTTGTGCAAGCGCTCTTATATAGACAGCTTTTATTTTAGGATAATCTTTTATAAATGGTCACTCTGCCGAGGATTCCCGTCGCCATTCCCTAAAAATTTCCTTCCCACACAGTTATAGCAGAATGATCACCTGTCACAAATTTATTGCTTTCAGGCACAATCGCTCCGATTTCCCCGACATCCCTAAATGACCCTAATCGCTTGCCTGTTGCCATATCCCATACATGCATTCTTGAAAAAACGTTCCATGAGATAAGTTTATTGCCTGATACGGCTATTGAGGTGATTCTATGATCATTTGTGTCGATTGTCCTAATTAGCCTGCCGGTTTCTGAGTTCCATATTTTTATTATACCATCCGCTGATCCCGATATTATATTGCCGTTATGCATTGTTAATGTTGTTATTCTTTGTCTATGCTTTGTAGGTATCGTCCTGATAATCTCTCCTGTTTTCATGTTCCATATTTTTATATTTCCATCTCTTGCTGCCGATATGATTCTATTTCCGTCTATGATTACATGTTCAATCCAGCTTGTGTGACCTGTCAGAGTGTTTATCAACTGTCTGTTTTCCATGTCCCATATTTTCAATGTCTTGTCCCGTGACCCTATTACGATTTTACCGTTGTTGGCTGCAACAGATGTAATCCTATTAGTATTATCCGTTATGATTGACGTTATTTTATCGCCTGTGAACATGTCAAAAACCAATATGAAATCATAGTATCGACCGGCAGTGCAATGAGCAGTCGTTATAATTTTGTCGCCCTCTATAGCAAATGATCTTCCAAGCCACATTACCGAATTTGTCCAGCAGGGATGTATCGGAGGCGGCGATGTTATCCTCTGAATGATCCTTCTTTCTGAAATGTCATGTATATATATGGACGTCCTAACGTTCCGTCTTGTCGCTATAATTTTATTGCCCTGCGCAAATATGTATTGTACTTCAGAGTTATTTTTCCTCCATCCAAATAATCCTTTGAATTCAATCGGCTCAGGTTTTTTTATTTCAGTATGCGCTGGTTTTGTATCTGCGGGCTTTGTTTCGTTTGTTTTTTCAACCTCTGCTGTTTTTTCAACCTCTGGTTTTTTTGTAACTTGAGGCGCTGTCGTTGGACGTGGACTGTCTGTTTTGGATATGTAATCTTTATGCACCCATCCTGTCCTCTGCAGTCCATCTCTATGCCTGAATTGAATCTGATACCAGTAACCTCTTTCTCCTATTATGCTTATTTGTGATCCTCTGTCAAGCTGTGTTAAAACAGCAGATCCGGATGAATCCTGAGACCTAACATTAAGGTTGTTTACAGTTACTACTCCTGATGCTATCACGCGATTTATAGACATTGGATCAACGGGTTTATACAATATAGCATATGCCAATGCAAACACAAACGTTAAAATTGCGAAAATAGCTACTACTTTCGCAAGCATGTCGTCAGCGGTTCGGATGTCTTCATAATTGCAATCGTTGTCAGTAGTTTTATGATGGCTGTAATTTGCATGTTGTGAATTGGTGCTGTCCTTATAGTTTCCATGCGACCTAGTGTTGCTATAACTACTCTGCCTGCCGCCACCTGTGTTAGCATGTTCGTTTTTACTGCTGTATGAGTCTTGAGAATAAGAGCTTTGGCTGCTGCCGCCTGTGTTAGTATGTTGTTCTTTATGCTCATCCTTTTCTTTATAAGAATCTTGGCTGCTACTATTATTCGTGTAATTATAGTTGTTGTATTGTTTTTTGTCGCGAAATTGATTTGTTAATACATATTCACCTATAGCGCCGTATAATGTTTCAAAAAAAACCTCTCTTTCATATTCGTATAAAACAGGTGAGTATTTATTATCTTTAATTTTTTTGTATGCAATATCTAAGGCGTTAAACTTATCATTTGCGCATTTCACGTCTTGTTCGGTAAGACTCTTACCGTCTGGGTGATATTGTTTAGACAGCTTTCGGTAGGCTGATTTTACTTCGGATTCTTTATATATATGTTCATACGGCAACTGCAAGTAATAGTTTAAAGTAAATGGAGTGCAGGCATCGTTTCCGTTCAGTGCGGCAACATAAACACCCTCTATCTTTGACGAGAGTGATATATTCTTATCTTTACAGATAACAATAATGTCATCATATTCCGATAGTTGTCTTTTTAGTCTTAATATTATCTCTATTATATCTGAATCAACCTTAGTAGATAGATGTATTGGCGGTCCTGGAATTCTATGAACATGCAGATAGGTATTCTTTTGCTCGTTTACTAAAACAGGGTTCCCCATTGTTTTAGTAAGGTTATTAATTTCATCTCTTGCTTTTGTTGCATTTGCGCGTTTGTTAGGGTCATTTTTTAAGCCGTCGAGTTCCTTATTTACAACAGACGATAAGTGCACATTGGCATTATATTCCCCGTTGAGAAGAAGCGCTGGGATTTTGCAGTTTTCCATTAATGCTGATGTGTCTAAAATATAGTGTGTTTTCATAGCCTATAGTTATTTATACGGAAAAAATAGGAAAAGTCAAGGAAAAGTTATTTTTTTTTGGCTTCAGAAGTAATATTATATATAACATTTGTATCAAAAGAGGTGTTTTGTGATGTATCTGGTGTTAACTATCTACTTTATATTAGCTGTAACAAGCTATGCAACAGCAAACCTTGATCCTAATGCGGCAGAACATATTAAGAATCTCACACGGGAGCAGGCAGCAGCAGTTAGAACTGCTGATGCAATTGAATTTAGATTGTTAATTATGAATTATGTCATTACAGGCGTAGGTGCCTTATTGGGCGGAGGGGCTTTGGTTTCGTTTGGATGGGGAGCAATGCAGATGGCTGGACAGGTAACTGCCCTTGCGCAAGGAGTAGTAACATCGTTGGCGATGCTCGGGATAAAAAAACCACTAGGCGCTGCAGTCGGTGCAGCCAAAAATGCAGCCGAGACAGCGTCTAAAGGACCAGATGATACTGCCGGTGCTGCAGGCGAAGGTGGAAGCGGCGGCGGACCAACAGGCGGCGGCGGACCGCAATTCTTTTCAGACAGCGGAGGCAAAGCATCAAGTAGCGGACAAAGCGATTATCAAAGAGGGCGAAGGGTTAGTGGCTTTCGTAATAATGTTGCGAAAGCCGATGATAAGGAAGATTTATATATTAAGAACAAAGCTGAGTCTCTGGCGGACAACGGCATGTGGGCAAGTTACAGAGATAGTAGTAGCGGCGAAATTAAGGCGCTTCCAACAAAGGCTGACGTTTCTCGCCATATAAATTCTGGCGGTAAGCTGCATCAGGTTTATATTGATCCAACCAACACTAACATTACAAAAGAAGAGTCGAAACTATATATGGAAAATTTAGATCCAGGTGAAGGCACGGTAACATATACTGCAGGAGGATTTAACGATTCCATATCGTTTAAAAGCCTTTCCGACAAGCTTCATCAAAAAAGCGGAAAAAAGTGGAACAAAGAAGGAGAATTGCACGATAAAGTAGTGAATAAAATGTACGAGGACTTCAAAGACAAAAAAGGTAATTAGCAATCTATCCAGGCAAGGCAATTACTGCTTTTTCTGCTCTACACTTTTTACACTGACAGTAGCCTGACATTACATCTTGGAATATGTAATCACCATTACCGCTTTTGATTCCTTCATGATTAAATTTCCGTGGTTTTGTATCTAAGTTTACAATTATGCCGAAGCTGGTAAGAATGATCGTGTCGCTTTCTTTCCAATAAGAATGTTTCGATTCTAGTTCGCATTTTATATCTGATATATCCCAAACGTTGTAATGCAAACTTATTCTACTGTCCACCCACACCCACAATCCACTCCTATCTAAACCCAAAATAGGGTCTGGGTCTTCAAGATAGTCTTTCATGGTCTTAATTTTCTCAAGTTTAATTTTAGCGGCATCGCTGGTAATCACAGGGCTAATGACAGTGCTGCCAGCCGCAACTCCTGTTTTCAAGTCCATTCTGACTATAAACTCTTTATCTAATGAAGTCGACCATTTGTATCTTTGTGTTGTTATGTCTTTAATTGCTGTCGCATCTTCAACTATAGGACCTGTCATGAATATTTTTTCTTCCCGGTATTTGAGTTTTACGCCATTTGAAACATCCTCAACCCATCTAATTCCGGTTAGATGGTCTCTATATCCGATGATGTTTTTAAACTGTTCTATTATCTCTATATGCTTGCCAAATTCTCTCTTACCGTAAGTCGTGATATTGCTCATTTGTCTTTTTTTGCCTGAGTTACTGTTAATGCCGTTAGCAACTCAGGAATTCCCCCTTATTGTAAGGTTTTGCTCCACCAATGTGGATTAGTTCTTAAGTTATTTATACGGTGAAAATAGGGAAAAGTCAAGCGATTGGAGAACGTTTTTTTGCTTTCAGTAATATTATAATGTAACCGTCTCATCTCATCTCTCTCATTTTCTCTCCATGTCCCGCATGGCAGATACACCTCCCTGCTGTGCGGGATGTTTTTTTCTGATTTTTTTATGCAAAAGCAATATCGACAACAAGCGATAAAAGGCTTTGAAACCTAAAAAAGGCAATTGGTAATCTATCCAGGCAAGGCAATTACTGCTTTTTCTGCTCTACACTTTTTACACTGACAGTATTCTTTTGCTGCTGAAAGTGTTTCATGCCTACTCTCAAGTTCGCCGCATATACTACGATTATCAAATTAGCAGCGTATTAAAAATAATCAAACCATCTAATTTTTTAGGTAAATAAATCCATTATTATTAGTGCCTACAATGTTATTATTTTTAATCCGACCATTTCTTGCTTCATAGAAACCCCGGCTCTGGAAACTCCCCTACTTGTAGGGGAGAGGAAAGAGCCGCATCCTTTAGTTGTAATTATAACCATCAGCCTTCTGTAAAACAGAGCAGTACTGATGGTTGATTCCTTGCACTGTGCCGTTTGAAGTCTGGATATTGAAACTGCCCGAACTTCTTACGGCTATCCTTCCTGTGTAAAAACCTTTCTTTTTGCCATTCGGCACTACAGCGCAAACCAAGTCGCCTGTCCTGAAACCATGAACAATGCGTAATTCTTTAGCAGAAGTCCTTGGAAATCCGAATCTATCAACCCTGCATACTTGCCGTGAGCCATGCCCCTTTGCAGTCATAATCAGCCTCTGCATCTCAGGATTAAGCCTTACGTTCTCTCCTGTTTCTCCTACACACGCAGCATCAATCCAGTGTGCTTTTGGATATCCTTGTCTTGTGCGGTTATACTTGGTTCTACCGCCTGACCAGAAAGATATAGGTAATCCGTATTGCCTGAGCATATTGCCTATAGCATACCTTGTGGCATTGACAGCGGCTGCATCCTTGAGAGGCTTTAGCGCCTGTTTCTGGACATTCGGATGACCGAACTCCTCTGCTGTAAGATTATCCTTCTTCTGGTTGCACTTCTCGCATGATAGCGTGAGATTGGTTATTCTGTCACTGCCGCCTCTTGTCCTTGGAACGATATGCTCAACTTCAAGCGGAACATCTGTCTTGCCACAGTAGACACATTTCCTGCCCCACTTCTCAAGTAGATATTCTTTAACCTCGTAACCAAATAGTGTCCCTTGCTGATACTCAATGCCCGATATTTCTGGATTAACAATCTTCTGAGTGTCGAACCTGTTAGTCTCCACAACCATTGTTGTGATAGGCGTAAATCTCTGTAACCGACTTGCCCATGTGTCAACATTGTGGACTCTGGACATAAGAGACGGCGGCAGCCAACCCTTTGGTCTCGTCCTATTCAGGAACCTTGGCTGGCGATATCTGGTCTTTCTGTTCCTGCGAGACCGCCTAATAGCACGGCGTGACTCAAGGGCATCCTTAATCTGTTGACCCCTGTGTTTCAACTCAGATGCCCATATAACAGTCTTGCCTTTTTTGAAATCAGCAACAAGGGCAATCCCTGTTGCTTTGCTACCTGGGTCGACTTTCAATTCCATCGCTTGGCAGTCTCCATCAACTCTATCCTTCAGAATAATCGTAAACGGATAGCGTTTCAGCACTGCCGCCTTGCCCTGCCGTAACAGCATTCTTGCCCTTGCAGGATGGCAGGGCATCAACTGTTTCCTGTTAGAACTAACTACTAAAACCCTTTGCATTAAAGCTACCTCCAATAATCTCCCTTGCGGGGTAAAGTTTGCCTCGACAATGTTATCTGGCGGTTTCTCGCAAACAGCACTTGCCTAACCCCTGTTACGCCTGTTTAACTGCCTGCCGCAGAGCCTGGACTGGTAAGCATCCTAGGGTGCCTATGTATTCGCCGATAACGTAGTCCGATGTCTTGGACTGAGTCTGGTCAACTGAGCTTTTTCAAGCTCCCAGTCTTTGACTGGGGGGTGGTTGACTTTACTTGTTTTTTTACTCTTTGGCAGTAAATTCTTTATTCGATTCTATTCTTCACAATACTACTTCAATGAGAAAAGATGGTTTAGTTTTACCAAGGGTCACTAGTATATCTATATAGCCTTTGCAATGCAGATAAGGGATAATTTTCTTAATAACAGTTTCGGTTTCAGTTTTTATCATAATTATTATATAGGCAGAAAAACGGGAAAAGTCAACAGCAAGACTTATCATTCGGTAATATTATTATATGAACAACAAAGTCTATCCCCGTTTTTATCAGCTATTCAGGCATGGCAACTTGCTTATTAACAAAAAAGTAGCAGGTTTTTACCTGTCTGACGGCATGCCTATAAATTTGCCAAAACAGTATTGCACGCAGATTATTCATATTGACGGCAAAGACTACTGCTTTGTTTATAAAGACCTGACCATACCGGGGTTTATGCCTTTTAAAAAGGCTAAACTTGCAAATTATCTTGACGAACTATCCGAAAAAATGCAAAACGAATTGGGTGTAAAAGCCGTTTACGATGAACAGGTTATTTTATTTTTGATGAGATTCCCTATCAAATGGATAGGAATCGATAAAGCAGACGATAAAAAGTCGGATTATGTTTACATAACCACTCCTCCATCCGGTAAGAGCAAGAAATTTTATAGAGAGGCAGGAAGGCCGATACTGTCGCCTTATTACGAAATCTTTTTCCGACCAATAGGAGGGATTTATGTTTAATAGAAAGCTTGTCTTGTTTATTTTGTTATGCGTTGTGTTATTGGTGCCGCAACTCACAATGCCTAAAAAAGCATCGGCAGCGGTGGATTTTTTGAGTTTTGTCAACTGGTCTTGCGCTGCCCCTGTAGTACGTCCTGGATTATGCGTAAGGGTTCATAGAGGACGAGTGCAAGTCGGAGCCAAGGTTCATTACTGGCTGCCCGTAGGCGTTTTAGAAGTAACACCTAAAGCATGTGATTTTTTAGACCTTGGGTTTGGTGTTTCAGACCTTGCCTCGCAGGTATGTAATTCTGTGCCACTTGTGCAAGGACGTGCGACTCAAAATTGGATGGATGGGCAAAACTATATGAGAAAACACGTTCATATATACACAATACCAAGACCTATATTAGAAGCAATAAATCAAGCAATCCAAAGAAAGTTCATGCTTCCCTGTATAAACGTCGGTGTAGGCAACGTTTTCAACATGGTTATACCTGCCGGTTTGAACCAATCACTTGAAAGACTTAAAGATGTCCAAGATAGATTAAGCGCAATAAATAAATTAATGAGTGGTTTTTCCCCTGTGTTTATATCTGAAATAGTATCTCCTATCTGGCTTAACGATATGCTTTCTCCTGATGCAAAAACCATAGCGCCTGTGGTCAACTCGGCATTAGCGTCATTAATGAGAACATCCCCTGCTGCAGGAGTTCTTGCCTGTCCATACCTTGCTCAACATCTCGGTCGATTCGTAAGCAATCCGGTAGTGGATCCGTCTTTTATGTGCGTTGGGCATTGGGGGAAAGGATACCCGCGAATTGGAGTAGTAAGGCATGACAATCCGAGAATAGCCTCAGCATTGGCAGGAGTTCGTTTCTGGCATTTATTTTCAAAAACCATCCCTGTAATATCTGTGCCGTTTTCATTTGACCACAGGCTTCAGATAGCATATCCATCCATATCTCCATGCTTTCGTCCGGGCGACCCGGTATTGCCTCAACTGGCTTTAACTTACAAGCCAGACAGAAAAGCAGTATTTGTCATATGGAAGAGGTTCGGATGCTGCAGTTAATTAAAAAAATGGTCATAGGCGATATGCCTGTTAATACATCACATGGATGGAAACAGAGCTTTGCGATTAATAGTATGCAATTCGCCGATAAGCATATAGTTTCCATAAACGGCATTGATATTTATACAACTTCTGACAGTGTGGTAGGGTCATATGCTGACAATTTTATAAACTTCCTTAAGGTTCTTGATACTGAACAAAATTACAAAATCGTGGTGACAAACAGACGCGGTTACGCACATGTACACCCACCGAAACATCATCAACTGAAGGCTGAATTTTTAGAAGAATACGAAGATTATATTAACAGCGAGATTAATGTCAGAAATAGAAGCATATATATGCTTTTCGATAAAAACAACGGAATCACTGATCAGATTAGAAGTGCTGCGAGTCTGACCATCAATGAAGATGCCCGACAGGATTTTTACAAAGATATGTCATATTTTTTTGGCGGCAAAGGCGAGCCATTTTTCTATCCTCTGGAAAAATGGGAATACGGCGTTAAAATAGGTCCGAGATACGGTGTTACTCTTATGCATCTTTTGCCTGTAGAAGATTTTCATATGTTTCATCATCATATCCTTAACTCTATTATGGATGACTTTATATTTGTCATTGCATTTTCTTTTCCTTCAGTTTTGGAAGCTGAGAAAAAGACGGCAGGACTTAAAAAACAAATGGATGAAAAGATTAGCGATGCGTCCAGAGAGGTCGGCTCTGAACTAGGTTTTATGATTAAGGAACTTTCGCTAGGCAGGGAAAAGCTCCTCTATGTAACAGCCTCGTTAACTGTTTTTGACAATTCCCCGCATTCTGCTATCAAAAAGGCTAAAAATATATCCGACACTTTAAAAAATCACGGATTGACTTACGAGATAGAAGGCACGGTCGAATTCGAATCGTTTATGTTTTTGTTTGATTATGATGTCAACAGGGCAAAGTCTCTTTCGCTTGCGCGTAAATACCCCCTTCGCACATTTGCACACTTACTGCCATTTTCTTCTTCAACAAGAGGAGCGCCGTCAGGAGAATTATATTTCAACGATGCAGGAGAAAAGGTTTATGTGGACCCTTATTATGCCTCATCCATGCATTGCACGACATTGGGACACACAGGGTCTGGCAAATCAATGCTAGCGCAAAGCAGGGACGCTTATTGCGACTTGCTTGTTGTTGTAGAGAAAATAGCCCAGGACGAAGGCTCTTACCGGTATTCTGTTCCGTATTTCGGGGGACACTATTGCCCTATCTCCCTTGATCGTCCAGTGCCTCTTAACTCTTTTGGAGAGTCGATTCATGTGCCGGACTATATCAGATTCGTCGAAGATATTGGTTATCGTTTTTCCGATTTCTCAGAAAGAGATCTTATTATGACTGGCGATATGTTGAGTCATTTATGCGGCAAGGACGCAAAGCATCTTAAAAAAGACGAGCTTTTGGATGTTATCTGCAAACATGAAGGCGCTGAGTTTCTATCATATAAACTTACAGATGCCAAATGGGACAAATGGACAGTGCAGCGTGCTATCGACAGAAATAAACTATCTCTTATCGTAACAGCATTGACATTCATGGTTGCCGGCGACAGCGAGCACATTTTACCGGAGAATGTATCAGTGCTTGAGCAGGCAGTATTAAAGGCTTATGAAATGAAACCCGCGGACAAATTTCTCGGCACATCGGATATCGCCAGGGCGCTTGACGAAATGAAAGAAAAGGTATTCGCTACACGCATGAGAAGTTTTACAATGGCAGGAAGGTTTGGTCCTTTATTTGATAGACCCAGTGATATGCCGGATGGCGATATTTATTATGAGATCAGAATAAGCGAGCCTGAGGTGTTGTATCCCGGCATGCTTCTTATACTCAATCACACACTGAAAACCTTTTCTCATCCTAAACATTTCGGAAAGAGAAAAAAAGTCAGGCTTGATGAATCATGGTTTTTCCGCGCACATCCATATTTGGCAAAAAGCACCGATGAAATGGTAAGGACTTTCCGTAAAAAACAGATTGAGTTGGACTTTGACTCGCAAAGCCATGAAGATTTCACGGGCGAAGGCAATATCATTAGCGGACAGTGCGAGCACAACTTCTTTTTATTTAACAAAAGCGAAAATTTGCCGATTATTAAAAGCGCCTTCCAATTATCGGATAAAGAAATCAATATTTTAGGCAGCATAAAGCCGCCAAAAGAATATGGTTTTAAGTATTCTAAATTTTATCTGCGGTCTACTTACGGATGCGGTCCGTTATACTGCATTCCATCTCGCAAGCTTTACTGGCTTGGCACTACGAGACCTGAAGATAAAATAGCAAGAGAAAAGAAGAAATCGGAAACAAAAGATTTATACGAAGCAATTAATCAACTCGCTAAATCACATGTTTGATATATTTGATTTTGGATTTTTAGCATTTTTTGCGTCAGAATCTCTTTTAGCCAAATACGCGATAGCCGGACTTGCGACTTTTGTTGTCTTGATTGCAATCATTATAATCAAATCATTGTTTTTCAAGTCACCGCCCGCTCATCAGAACCCAAACGCTGCAAGATGGGCAACAAAGAAAGAGGTTAAGAATTCACCGCTTCGTATAATCACAAAAAATATAGTTGCATGGCGAATGATAAAAACTGCAGTGGTTGTTGCGGCTTTTGTTTCTGCAATTTTTAAAGTATTGACAAATTTAACCCTTCTTTACACATCTGTAATGTTCTTCTTTTTGCTGCTTTTGGTTTATGCAATCATAGAATATTATGTAGAACATATTGTCAAAACAAAGACAATACCAGTTCATCCGGAAAAATCACTCGATAGGTTCTACGCATGGCTTATTAAACGATTCACTCCATCGTCAAAACATTACTACATAGGCAAATACAAAGGGATTTCCATAGGGATTCCATACAAAGAAGACAGCGGACGCTTTACGCATATGCTTGTGGTTGGACCTACAGATGAAAAGAAAACAAGCACTTTTATTATTCCGCAGCTGCTTTTTGATGCCGGCAGCGGCGGCAGCGCTTTTGTGCCTGACCGGAAAAGTCCTGAGATATACAATACCGTTGCGTATGAATGGGTCAAGCATAGAAGAAAGGTATTTCTCTTTGACCCGTGGCATCCGGACTGCGTAGGATGGGAGCCTCTTTACGGCGCATCAGAACAGGAGCTTCATGTTTTAGTTGATGTGTTTATGCAAGAAAGAGAAGACGCCTTAAAAGAAGAAGTATTTTTTAAAAGCAGAACAAGGGATTTCTTGTTTTTATTGTTTAAACTTGCTCAAACATTTGGGAGAGAATACTGCAATCTCCCCATGGTGTATAAAATGGTCGAATGCGTAAATACATTGAAACAATTTATAGCATCTGCTCATGACGATGACCTTGCTCGCAAGTTCGAGGACTTTTTAAGCATAACCAACTCTGAAAAGAACAACTATTTGACAGCCATGAAAGGAAAACTGTTCATTTTTATGGACGAAAAAGTGCGAGCTGCTTTTTCAAGACCTGACTTCGAGCTCGAAATGCTTTTTAGAGAAGGCGACCCTTGTTTGTTGATAGCCGGATCTCCGATGGACAAAAAAGACGAAGGCATTAAAATTATTTCCCTTATGGCAAATCTTCTCATGAAAAAGGCGTTCAGGGAAAAAACCGCTCAGTCGCAGTTGAAGGCTGCAGGCGAAAAGACATTCAGAATTAATGATTTATATATATATGCTGATGAGGGCAGGAGTTTGAAAATCGCTGACCTACCTGACATTATTTCTGTTGCCCGGTATACAAAAACACAGATACTAATGACAATTACAGACTTAGGATTCTTTAAGCATTATCGTGAAGACTATTCATCTCTGCTTGCCAATTTTAAGACCAGAATTTTCTTGCGAAGGATAGATCATGAAACAGCGTCATATATATCGAAAGACTTAGGACAAACAGAATCCACTGATTGCAGGAAGTACAAAGGCACTGGTCCCATGAAAATAAACAGTGAGGTGATAGGGTTTAAGGAAACGCCCTTAATGCCTTCTAATGCTATTAAAGATATGGAGAAGGGCAAGGCTGTAGTTTTCAATCAGTATACCTTGCCTTTTATTGCAGACGTTAGAAGCATATATGAAATGAAAGCCCTCAAAAAGAAGATAAAAATGCTGAGTCATCAGACAATGAAAAAACTGAAGGAATTATGGGGGATAAACACGCTTCCATTGGAAGACCCAAAACTTCCGATGATTAGTCATCAGTTTTACAATCTAAAGTCAATAAGAAAGGACAAAAGAAATACAGAAAGCGCTTCTGTAGATGCCGGGAGTCCAAAAAAGCCAAAAAAGCCTACTTCGGTTAAAGAAAGTAATATTAATAATAAAGATAATAAGCAATTGGAAGTCAACGCTGATTTGGATGAAGATGATGTTTTACAGCGTTATTTATAAATAAGCCCAGCGCCTTTGGCGTTTGCATTCAAAGATTTACAGGAGAAGTTATGTTTGTTATTGGGTTATTTGTATTAATATTTTCTACATTTGTGCTTTACGGGAACACTAATGCGGAAATACGATCGCGTTATATAATTATACACAGCCCGGCACAACAACCGCCTAAAACTGGCATTGAAGATAAACAAATGCCTCCTATACCTGCAGTTCAGCCTACACAGCCTGCGCCTGCTGTTCGGTATACACAGCCTGCGCCTGCTACCGAACCTCTCGTTTCTATGACATCTTTCAATAGAAGACTTGGCGATGTGATGCTGGAAATAGGGTCTAAAACTGGTTACTCAGTCATTTTTGGACCACGCGTTGACCCTAATGTCATGGTAATAGTCAATTTTAACAATGTGCCATTGTCACGCGTGGTTGATGCTATAACATCATTTATTAATAAAAGTTATGAGATTGACCATGACAAAAAAATCATTACAGTATTAAGAACAATTACAAAGGCTTTTAGCATACCTGACATTGCTCTCCGCGTGCCCCTAATGTCTGCTGAAATGGGAGGCGACATGGTAGGTGGTGGCGGTGGTGGTGGCGGCGGAGGCGGCGGAATGATGCCTGGTGGAGGCGGCGGTATGGATATAGGAGCCCAAAACCTTAAGGCAAACGTTACTCTCCAAAAAGCAGACGATGAAATCGATGGCAGGAAAATGTTTGAAGACAACATTAAAAAACTGCTCTCTACTGACGGTCATTATATTATCGATTGGCCTTCTGCAACACTGATGGTAATGGATGCAGTCCCTAATGTCAAATTAATTGAGAAGTATATTAATCGCATTACAAAAGTATCAAGAAAGCAGATTGTTGTTTATGCGACAATCACTCAGGTATCCACAACAGATGAATTCCGCTACGGAATAGATTGGAATGTGCTTGCAAACAGAATTAGCGGTGAAGTCCTTACTGATCCAGGCAGGGGCAAAGAATTGAGATTAATGACAAACCTAATTGACATTGCTGTTCCAGCTTTGACAATTACAAGGACTGCAAGGGATGTATCTGCTGTTTTAGAGGCGCTTGAAGAGCAGGGCAATGTGAGAGTGCTTGCAAATCCATATCTGTTTGTCAGAAATTTGCAGCCTGTAGCAATTTTTTCCGGCAGATCAATTCCTTATATCGGCGGCATTCAGAGGGCTGTTGCAGGTATAGGTGGCGAAGCGACAACAAGCTTCAACATAGCTCGCGCCCAGGACGGCATTATGTTGGCCGTTAGAGCTCACATCAAAGATGATGGTGAGATAGACATACAAATAGCGCCTATTCTGACATCTATTGATGAATTCGTGACCTTTGAAATCGAGGGAAACACATTTACAAACCCTGTTTCATCCGTTCAGCAGACGATGCAGAGCGTAACAGTCAGAGACGGAGAGACAGTTGTCATTGGAGGCGTTAAGAGAGAAAAAAAGGAAGCATCTGAAAGGGGCATACCTTTACTTAGCAACATACCACTGCTCAGCGAACTTTTTAAGTCCAAAGGTGATATGGACAGCAGCTCTGAGCTTGTTATTGCCTTGAAAGTTAAAAAAGTTGACAATATTTCACAGAGAAGATAGAGGGATAAAGTGATATACATAGACTACCAAAAAGAAAAACTCGTCATAGACAGCACTGGCGCTGCAGCGATTGTGAGCGACCCGTCAAAGCTTCGGTTGAAAAATGCTGCTGCATTTCTGGACACATCAACTGTCGCTACTGAAGATGATGAAAGTTATCAGTTCTATGCTGTCCAAAAAACAGATGCCGGCAAATTGTATTTTCTTGATTCAGACGCTATGGCGTCTGGGTGTAAAAGCCTGCTGCACGCATTAAGGGTAAGAGAAAATGCAGTTACTGGCATATACTTTTCAAAACGTTTATTGCTGTTTACGATTAAAGATGGCAAGCTGCAAAGACCACGATGGACATCAGATGATATAAGCGACCCTGATCATGAAATTTCATACACACTTAAACGTTGGGGATTGCCTGAAAATGCCCCTACAGAAGTGTATGGATATAATATTGAGATCAGCAGGCTTTTTAGCAATATTGCGAAGACATCTCCATATCTAAACCGCTCCACCATTAATAAAACAAAAAAAATCAAAGAAATTTCATTGTCTGCTGCACTCATTGTCATATCTTTGGTCGCATATTTGTATATACATCTATCCGATGCGTCAATAAGAAAAGACATCTCTGATTTAAGAGTAAAAACTAATGCAATAAAAACAGAACTGCAGTATGAAGCTGTCAAAAGACTGCCTCTATATTTAAGTTATTCAAGCATGCCTATAGATGCTGTCTTTTACAGATTATCATTTCTTGAGAGACTTAATTATACAGCCATAAATATAGAAGTTGATAAGACGGGTAATATTAATACAAAGGTTACTGTTATAAACCCGGTCGATGCTCATAAGATTAAGTCCTTTGCAGAAAACTCAACAATAAATATAACAGGAGGGGTAATTGAAATTCAATTTACAAAAGATGCCAAAATATCTGGCTATAGGAATTATAGCGGCTATTTTAATTTTTAGTTTTTTAATTGTTCCCAAATATAAAGAATTGTCAGCGTCAAAGAAGGAATATAATTCTGCAAAAATCGCCATGTTGAAACAAAAAGAGAATTTGGAATCGCTGAAAACATTGCCATCTTTTGATGTAGCGCTGGATACAAGAAACGATGCTGTATTAGCGATCAAGAAGCTATTTGGGCAGCACAACTACCAGATAGTCGATATTGCAGACGGAAGCGATAGAATCGGCAAGTATGTGTCGTTTTCGATACTGATAAATAACTATTCTTCGATTGCAGATGTAATCAACTTTTTAAATACTGTTTCGCAGGTATTACCTGTGAAGTATGTAGGATATGAAATCATCAACAGAAATATAAAGGTAAATGCTTTATGTTACATACAACAATAACAAATACAGAAAATTTGCATGAGTTAGAATTTCCTGCTGTAGACAGAAAAAATAGCATCAACATAGAACGCCCTGCTTATAGAAAGATAGGCGAAATACTTATAGATAACCTTGTCCCCCCACAATATATAGACTATGCCTTAAAAGAACAAAAAATAAGAAAAAAACCTCTCGGACAGATACTAATAGAAGAATCTCTTGTTAACCCAGAGGTTTTAGCGCAGGCCTTATCTGAACAGACAGGGATGGAGTATTTTTCGATATTTATAAGCCCACTTCAGGAAGATATTGGCATAGACATGGACCCTGAATTTGTCCGTGAAAACGAGTGTGTCCCAATAAGAGTAACGAGTGAGCATATAGCGATTGGGATAACTGACCCGCTGGATTTAAACAGAATGGATAGCATTGCAAGGTATTTTAAGCAGAAGGCTCAAAAGCAGATAATCCCCCATGTTATTTCAACCGAGACATTTCAGCGATACATGGAATCTTTAATAAAAATAGATGAAAGAGAGATATTGAGTTATCTTTCTGAACACGATATAGATAGCGACATGATGGCAATGATAAGCAATGACGGGAAATTGCAGCAAAAACAGCGCAAAGAAATGCATGCATCAGAGGCATTGCGAATGCTCTTTAGGAAAGCGATAATAGAAAAAGCATCAGACATACACATAGAGCCAGCTGCAGAGGGTGGAAGAATCAGATTCAGGAGAAACGGAGTGCTGTCAATCCTTACATCGCTCAGTATGCAGCAGTATATAAGGCTTATAAACATTGTCAGGATAGAGAGTAATGTCAATGTAGTAGACAGGCATCTCCCCCAAGATGGAAGAATAGACGGCTCTTATTTGAAAGATGAAAAATACAGCGCCGTTGATTTTAGGGTGTCCATAATTCCCAACTGGAAAAGCAAGCACTCTTTATCAGATAGTATTGTTATTAGGGTGCTAGACAGGCGCACGTCTGTCTTGCCTCTGCCAAAGTTAGGCATGAATCCATATGTTTTAAATCTGTTAAATAAATTCAAAAACAAAAGCCATGGAATGATAATTTTTACGGGTCCTACAGGGTCAGGCAAGACAACAACTATATACAGCACAATGGCGACCATCAATTCATTAGAAAGAGCGGTAGTGACAGTTGAAGATCCCGTGGAATATCGAAACTATCTTTGGAAGCAGATACAAATCAATGAAAGAATAAAGTTTAGCTTTTCCAGGGCGCTCAAAAACGTTTTAAGGCATGACCCTGATATAATCTTTTGCGGTGAAATGAGAGACGAGGAGTCTGCAAAGATAACATTCGATATGGCAAATACAGGGCATCTTGTATTTACAACGCTCCACGCTAATGATTCCATAAAATCCATTCCGAGACTGCTATCGATGGGCATTTCTGCTTCAATGATAGAGTCAAGCGTGCTTGGCATTATTGCACAGCGCCTTGCAAGAGTTTTTTGTCCTGCCTGTAAAGGCAAAAAATGCAGTGCGTGCAATTATAGCGGATATTCTGGCAGAACAATGATTACAGAAATTTTCCCGGTTAACTCTGATACGCATGGCGCTTTAAAGATGGCAATGCGTGGAGAAATTATCGATGCAAGAAAATCCATAGCTGACACAGGAGTTGCTGGCTTGCGTCATGACGCGGAAGAGAAGATTAAGCAGAATATAACTAACATTGAAGAAATAGAGAGGGTTATTTAATTGTCAAAATTTACTATAGAAGAAACAATTATCATTCTTGATGTTTTTAAAACATCTATTAGAGATGGTCTTGACCTTAAGTTTATTCTTGAAGAACTTCAAGATGTATTTGGAAGTACAAAGAAGGCATCTGCCATACGAGACATGGGACAAAAAATGTTTTCCCGAGGGACGCTCAGTGAAGGATTCAAGGGGATAGTGCCTGATAATGTTGTTGAGGCAATTGGCTTTGCAAATGAAAAAGGACATCTTGATGCCATTTTAGAGGAAATACAAAAAATGTATGAGCTAAAAAGGAAACTTATGCAGCAGCTAAAGAAAGCAATTAGTTATCCCGCATTGGTTATAGGACTGTTTCTTGTTTTTACCGTTGTTGCATTTATTTTTTTAATGCCGAGAATTCAAGAAGCGTTCAAGGGTGTGGATCCTAAAAAAATACCCGAATTCAACCAAGTGCTTTTTTCCCTATCACATACAATGAGAGAGAATTTTATTATATTTGCCGTGGTCATAGCCGGCATCGGGGTATTTGCTTATTATCTGTTCAACAAGCACAGGGATAAAGTGCTTTTCAAGATACCAGTTATTAAAGACATTATGCAGTCTCAAGAAAACGCGATGAGCTTTCAGATGCTGTCGGTTTTTAATAAAGCAGGCGTAAACATCCAAAAGGCGTTTTTCTCTATATCCGAATCGCTTTCTGGAAAGTTTCGTAATATTTTTATAGATACATCAAAAATGTTGTCTGAAGGCAAAACAATAACAGACGCGTTTGAGAAAAACAAAGTGGACAGAAAATACATTGTCAGGATTAAGTCAGGCGAGATGACAGGAAAAATAGACGATGCGTTTGAGAGGATCTCGGCTTTAGAGCAGCAGAAGATGGAATCGCACTTATCAATGTTTTCAAAGGCGATTAATATTATTATGTTGTTATTGGCGGGTTTTGTCGCCATAGGGTTTTATGTAGTCACTATATTGCCTATCTATAAGATGGCAGGAATTTAAAAAAACAGGAGGACTAAAATGTCAGACAAAGTATCAGAAGAAAGAAAGCTGAAAGGGCAAGGGGGATTCACCCTTATTGAGCTTTTAGTGTCGCTTGCTATTATAGCGGTATTAGTAGCAATTGTATTAACAGTCATTGGAGGCTCGGCTAACAAGCAAAACGCTACGGCCATATCCAGGGAAGCGCAGTTGATAATCTCTGGACTGGGACTCTATAAAAATGGATTAGGGGTATATCCCACTACATTGAATGCCTTATGGGATAGAAATGCTGTACCTACTAATTTGCAGAGGTTTTGGAGAGGTCCTTACTACACGCCTAGCGAAATAGATCCCGAAGGCAATGTGGCGGATAGACGCGTTGCTGGGGTCATATACAGGTATGTCCGAGTAACAACATCCGGAGGCAGCGGCGCATGCTCTACTGTATCGCAGATAGGCACAAATAACACAGGCGGAGTAGACCATGCGCTTAGGGTGCAAGGCGTCCCACTGGAAGTAGCGGACATAATAATCAGCAACTTCGGGAAAAAGGCATGCCAGAGCAGCACAACAGACCCACTTGTAGATGTTTATTTTGTAATTGAGGAGTTGTGGAATTGATTCTATTTGCGATAACACTACTTTTTGCTATAGCTGCAATGATATCGCTGCAGGTAAGCCAAGCGGTAATCGGCTATATTGATGCAATTGATACTGAAAAGAAGACTGTGATTAATCAAACTACTGAGGACATAAAAGCATGGTATAGGGCGAATGCCGCATCTATAGACGCTGTTGCTTCGGTTGTCCCCTATGTGTTGGCATCGGACAGATGGGGGATGACTGTTTTGGCGTCTAATAGATTCAGCTGTGGCGATAGAGTGCATGCTCGCAGGTATGCGGTTGTCCTGCCTGGACCAGACGGCATAGAAACAACAATGGATGTCCTCACAGGGAATATAACATACGGCAGACACGATATTGTCTCTGTTATAGATGGCTGTGAAATACAACGCAGACTAATGAACGAATCAGAAAAAAAAGCATTTAGAGTTGTGTCAGCATTAGAAAGTTATTTCAGAGGATTCCAATCACAAGAGCAGTTTGGCGTTAATAGAAACTATTTTACGAACAGTAATTGTAGAGGATGGGGCACAATTCCATGCGTCAATGACGGCAGAAACAATGCAAACATATTAATAGATGCGCTTGGCATAAACAATAACGATACCAGAGACGCATGGGGCAATATAATGCACTTTGATAATCTGTCGCCAAATGTAAGGGCTTTTAATCCGCCCTTCTCATGTCGTATCGGATGGACAACCCCATGGGGAGATACTTTATGGATAACGGCAGCAGGCATCAATTAAGAACACTTATAGAAGACACTGTTGACACTGCAAACACAGAGGATATTTCTGATTATTATTTTGCATCCGGATCTCCGCCTTCCATGGTAAAAAGGAGCTCGCTATACAAATTTGACGGTGTTGTAGATGACGCATCTATCTTGAATTTTCTCAGGGATATGGACATTGATATGGATAAGACAGTTAACGGTTTGCCTTATGATTTTGCGTTCACTTTAGATTTAGACAATTCAAGGCAACTCAGATTTAGGGGCAATCTTGACAGGAGATGGCAAGGGTTAGACCTTACGCTTCGCTTACTGCCTGACCGCATTAGAACGCTTAAGGAACTGGGACTACCGGAGTATCTCTATGAATTAATGAATTTAAGACAGGGACTTGTGCTTGTCTGCGGACCCACAGGGTCGGGTAAATCTACCACTATGGCGTCTTTAGTTGAATATGTTAATCAAACCAGCAAAAAAAAAATCGTTTCCATAGAAGACCCCATTGAATGCATTTTTGAAGAGAAAGAGAGCATTATATCACAGCGCCAGATTTTACCTGGCGGCAGCTTTCACCCTCATCTTAGAGCTGCCTTAAGGCAACATCCTAACATTATCATTGTTGGCGAGGTTAGAGATGCAGACACAGCATCGGTCTTGGTTCAAGCAGCAGAGACAGGGCATCTTGTAATATCCACGCTTCACACAGCGTCGACAGAACAAACCCTTATGAGAATTAGAGAACTGATTCTAAATGATATGAAAGACAATATTTTAACCGCATTAAGTAATATTTTAAAAGCGGTGATAGTGCAAAAACTGTTTACGGACTACAAACATCGCGTAGTAGCCGCTTATGAAATTTGTATGGTAGACACAGCGATACAGCAGGCAATCAGAAGCGATAAGTTTCATCAGATACTAAACTATATGCAGTATAAGCGACATATTACAGGAAGCGTAACTATGAACGAAATATTAAAAGAGTTCGTTGACAAAGGACATATAACTTTAGAGGAGGCATTGAGGCTTTCTTATGACCCCGAAAATCTCAAATAACAACAACAAAGGATTCACTATGGTAGAGCTTGCAATAGTGCTTGCAGTGCTTGCAGTGCTTGTAGCCATATCATTTGGCCCCGGTGTAAAGCTTATGCGATGGATGCAGGAAACTGAAAACAAAGAAATGCTATTTAAGCTGCAGAACGCTATAACCGCTGTTTATAAAGCCAATGCATGGTCTGTAGATAATTCAAATACAAATACATTTATATTCAGCATTAACAACATTGCTCATACGCTTACAAACGGCAGCAGCATTGTTATTAATAACCAAAACGCATTAAGGGCTATAGCAGCATCTGTTTCTGGCTTTCCGATTTCTGATGCAGACCGCGACCGCATGCGAAATGAAATGCAGGTGTTTGTATCTAACAGGCTTGTCGATGCAGCATCAGGCATAAATTTCCGTGTTATTGCAATTGTGAGTATTGGATGGGATGGCGCTCTTAATAGTTCATTTGATATTGCAACAGGGGGGTTATCACTGCAAGGAGATGATATGGGAATAGTTGTGAGCGGTTTTAAGATACAGCAAGACAATATTGCAGAAACAAACAAAAAACTGTCGCATATCAGAGATGCATATCAAAACTACTTTACATCTCTTTTTATGAGAGACCCGGGCAGGTCTATACATATAAACCGTTTTGCACGGAGAGACAACAACTGCCGGGCAAGCAGATTCTGGGATGCAAACTCGCTCATTGATAACTCAAATTGCGTAAGTAATACTGCGTCAGGCATTGGGTTGATGTCGGCAATCGGTGCAAGCCGTGACGCAATTACTACCGCATGGGGTAGAGAGATGCTCGTAGACAACAGTTCTGCATCCACGAGAAATCCTGACAATACAGGCAATACGCCTCCATATACTGCCAGAGTCCTTGCTGAACTTCCATGGGGCGGATTTTTAGATGCAACTGTTGTGGGGCAATATTAATACGCAGACATTGTTAGTAATATTATATATAGCTCATCTTGGCAGGAGGTTTTATGAAACTAAAAGCAAAATTTCTAACTCTTTTTTTGATTGTTTGCGCAATCGCAATATTGCCTCTATACTCGTATGGCACGGTGTCTAAAGCTGATACCATGAGAACTCTGGTTATATCTGAGTCGCATGGATTGGGCGGCAGCCATGCTATATGGAGATCGTCTGATGATCTCATGGCGAAAAATATCAATGTAGCGCACCAGTTAGGCAATCTTGGCTTGACACAGACGACCTTTACAACTGCAAGTCAAGCGCTAAATGCTGTAAACAGCAGACTTACGCAGAATTTTGGACAGGATCTTAATTTATTTGTCAGAGCTATGGCATCTTTTCTAATAAGCAACGGCTACAACCACGGAAGGTTCGACTGGTATTTTTCATTTATTGACGCTGGAGACAACAACGAACAGAAAAAAATATACTTACCTCTTATTATTCATTCTGACGGCAATATCAGAAACCTTGGCGCCCGCATAATTGCGTCTACACCTAGGATTCTTTATTACATTTACCACTCAAGAGGAGTAGAGGGAGGTCTGCCTCCTGAATGGAGCTACCCCAATGGCGGAATTCTCGTTAGACATGTTTTAGACCAAAATTTCAGTATAATTTCTACTACTACAACTGATACAGGCGGGAGATTCGATCCGCCAGTTACCCCACTTGAAGGCGATGTCGTTTTAAACCCAAATGCAGGATTAGAGCTGCTTATACAAGAAGTTGCAGTCCCTGACATGCAAAATAAAAACGCAATCTTTTCGATAGTTGACTACGCAAGAAGGCCTGAGCCTGTATGGGACTGCGATGCACAGGGGAATTGTGTCGCAAGAGTAAGCGTTGAATCAACTAGGCGACAATTTGCTCCGGATGTTGGCGGCGGCTGTTACTCAAATGCAGGGAGAATTGGCTGGACAATAAGCTTCCAAGTGGAGAGGTATTTTGTAGAACCTTCAGGTAGACATAATTTGACAGCAATTTCCACAGGAGCGAGTGTCGCACAGCCGAGGGATTTCGCCAAAACCGTCCCTTTAGGTCGCACTCCTGACTTTTGGGAGATTATAGACCCGTTTCACACATTTAACATATATAGATTTAATAATGATACTGTTAACAATTTGCTATGCAATAACTATGTGCATGGTGGGTGGATGTGTAATCAGGCGCCGATACAGGTAAGGCATCTTGGCGGTACTCCTTCGTTGAGTGGCCATATGTTTTGGGTAGGTGCGCATACAGTCGAAACTAGATCTAGTGGAAGTGGCATCGGTGCGTGGTTTTGTGGGTCGGCTGGTGGCAATACTTTGTCTATATCGGGGTGTACTTTTGAGACAACGTGTATTTGGTTGGATCTTCCGGGTGTGACCCATTGGAATTTTATGGTTCAAGGTGCTGGTGATAAGCTTGATTTTTTCCGGAAAACTTGGGGTTGTGTTGCGGGCTATATGCAGCCACATAACGATGACGGGCAAACCCTGTACTCCTTCGTTTGTACCCAGGAGTGGATATTTTGGGAGTTCAGTGGAAGCATAAGAGTTTATGGGTGTACTGTTTCTGGAACGTTAAAAGACGGTAATAATTTGTATGCACCGATATTTCGCGGAAGTGGAAATCAATTAGTTCCGTGGGTAGCAGGATGGACCGGCAGTGGAGCAATAACTTTTACCCCGACAAATATCATTACTTGCCCTGTCGGAAATTATTTCCTGCAGTAAAACTAATATAAAAAAATAGGAGGCTTAAAATGTTTCACAAAAAACTAAACTTTAATTTTTTAGGCAAAAAAACAAATACTGAAAACAAGGAAACGGCTGCATCCGATAGCGGCGATAAACTTGAAATCAATGATGCCCTATATGAAAAACCCAATAGCCCCAAAAGCAAACTAAAACTGGTTGCCATGCTTGCAATCTTGTTGGTATTTTCAACAGCAGCGTCATACCTTTATTTAGGGGGACTTTTCAAAGAGCCATTAAAGCCAATACAGGGAATCACTGAAATGCCTATGGCACAGTCCCCGCTGCCAATGCCTGACGGAGCTAATGTGATAACCACCCCTCAAAACAATCAGATTGCTATATCTCCTACTCCACAGCCTCATATGCCTGCTCCTTCAGTTAAACCGGTAAATGATGTCGCTCCCCACGCTGGTGCGCGGATTGAAACAATACCACAGAGACAGACATATATCCCTGCGAGAGATATTCTCGCAGGCACAGCAGATTTACAGGCGGCTAGGGAAAGAATAGAAAAGCTGGAATTAGATCTCAAGGCAAGAAAGCTTGAAAAAGAACTTACGCAGGTTATGTCTGAGATAAGCCTTGTCCCCATCCAGACAGAGGCTCAAAGGGTAGAAACTGCAACAAGAATCGCGGAAAGGAATGTGCGACCTGTTGATGTTCCTGTAAGAGATCAAAACATCATAATGCCTCCACCTTCTTTAATTTACACAACTGGCGACACAGCGACACTTCAGATGCCGACAGGAGAACAGATAAGGGTTAGAGTTGGTAATGCCGCTGGCGATTACACAGTAACAGCTATAAGAGGCAGCACTGTTGTTCTGACTGATAGAAAAGGCAGGCAGACCGAAATTACTATGCGGTTGCCTGACAGCTTCCCTGTGCATCCATCTATGTTTGGCAATAGACCCACTGGGACAGTGATTGGACCGCCTGTGCCTCCAGGTCAACAGCAACAGGATTTTAATCAGCCTTTTCCGCAGCCTCAATTTGTTCCTATTCCTACGCCTATGAGGAGGTAGCGATTGTGCAATTAGACGCCCTAAGAAAACATATAATCAATGTGCAACCTTTAAAGCTGCCTTTATCTATATCAGATGTAATTAAAGCTTTTCTTGACACGCAAGCTGATGCTTTGCCTGTTATTCACGGCAGCGACTTAAAGGCATTGTACTTTAAAGATATCATGCCTTTAGTTTTAAGCTGTCGTAACGGCAAAGCTTGCTATGAGCATATCCCTATTAGTGCGATTAAAGACATTCACTACTTTGACCTTAATTCAAATATTAATACAATACTGGAGTCTCTGAAAAAGGGGATAGAGCATGAAACGTCTATTGCTGTCCTGCGTAGTGATGTGTATATTGGAATGATGACCCTGAAAAGTATAATCGCCTTTGTTAACGACCAGAAGATAAAAGAGGCGGTAACCACAAACCCTCTTACAGGATTGCCCGGTAATTATTCTATCAAAAAAGAGTTTGAAAGACAGATTTCTGCACCAGAGCTGTTTTATGTTTGCTATGCTGACCTGAATGATTTTAAGGCGTATAACGATAAATATGGCATGGCAAAAGGAGATGAAGTATTAAAATTTACAGCCTTTTTGCTGTCCAGATTGTGTGAGGGCAATTTTATTGGGCATGTGGGAGGCGATGATTTTGTATTTTACCTACCGACAGATAATGTAGAGAAAATACTGAACAATATCACTACCGAGTTTGATAAAGGCATTGTAGACTTTTACAGCGAATCTCACAGAAAGCAGGGATATATTATGGCAGCGGATAGAGATGGAAAGATAAGGACATTCCCAATTATGTCAATAGCAGTGGGAGCTTTGCTAGTAGACAAGCCTTGCAGTTTTAATTGCGTAAGCAACTCCCTCGCGAGTTTAAAGGAAAGAGTAAAAAAAGAATCTAAAGACAATGGAGGATCCAAATATGCCTTCGATAAAAGAAGACTTTTTGCAGTTAAATGAAATTATTCAGAAGGGGTTTGAGCTAAACGCATCAGATGTTAAAATAGCTCCTGACAAGCCTGTCATGCTTTTTGTAGATGGAAAGAGGCAGAAGGCAGATGACAGAGTTGTCACAGAAAGCGACACCTATGTTTTACTGGAGAATTATCTTGACAGCAATGCAAGGGAAAGATATGAAAAAAGGAAATCATATGATATATCCATAGAAGTTGACAGCACAAGGGCGAGAATACACTTCTACGAATCCTACAAGGGCATTTGCGTATGCTGTAGGTTGATTCCACTTATACCAAAAACGATGGATGAGCTGCTCGTCCCGCTTATTGTCAAAAACTGGATTAAAGACAAAGGAATAATTATAATATCCGGCCGCACCAATCAGGGCAAGACCACAACCATAGCATCCATTGTCGACTACATTAATACGCACAAGAGCGAAGAGATTACTACCTTAGAAGACCCAATAGAATTCATACATACTGACAAGAAAAGTTCTATATTCAAGCGAGAGGTCGGCAAAAACTCACCGTCATATGCTGATGCGCTCAAGGACATTTTAAGGGAAAGCACAGATACTGTTGTAATAGGCGAAATAAGAAATGCCCAGTCTATGGATGCAGTGTTTGGGCTTGCAGAGGCAGGAATGAAGGTAATCGCATCTGTTCATGCTGACAACTCTATAGAAGCCATAGAGCGCATAGTAAATATGTTTCCGTCTTCTGATTACGAACGGATATATAAAAGACTGTCATGGACATTAAACGGCATACTTAGCCAGTGGCTTATCCCTAACAGAAAGGGCGGTAGGTCGCTTGCATGTGAGATACTCTCAAACACTGAGGCTATAAACAACTTGATGAGAAAAGGAGAAATTCATCAGATTAGGTCGTTTCTTGAAAGAAGCACTGGCGATGAACTGGTTTCGCTAAAAAAATATACTGATTCTTTGGAAGTTAAAGGATTGATTTAAAAAAAAATCCCTTGGTAAGTAATATTATATATAGCAGTCGCGCCCCATGCGGGCGCGTGGGTTGAAAGAAAGAAAAAAATAATATTATATATAACAGGCGCTGCCGTCAGTTAATAACAGGCAGTAAATATTAATCTTTTTCTCATTTTATTCCCTCTGCATGCAGCCTTTTATATGCCTGCAGAGGGAGACTCTATGTTGAGGAGGTGCCTTATGCTAAGAAAAATCACTCACATCGTATTAACAGCAATTTTCAGTTGGGTATTTCTGATAGCTGCTCCATTTCTGGGCACAAAACATTCAATGCCTTATATGCCAGGCAAGGCATATGCAGCCAGTCTACCTGCTACTGATATGTCAGCCCCAGACCCTATAATGGCGATGGAATGGAGACGCATTGCAGGCAGAGAAGATGCCGTTTTTCTGAACATCCCGTCTAATCAGATTGGCGACACAGTTAATCTGCCTGAAGAACCCAATCCTATAATCCTTGCTAAATACGATGAAGCTACTGCTACAGGAATGCTTGCAGTTATGAAGTTAAGGCAGGTAGGGGCAAACCTTGAGGCAGGGATTTTTAGGATCACGCCTAGAAACTTTCAGCATTTCTTTGGACCTCATTTATATCAGTTTGCGTTTTTAAACTGGATAGGCGGTGCAGGGTGTGATTTTGGCGCAAAACATCTACATGACTTGGACCCGCCAAGGGTGGACAACAATTACATCATCAGTGAGTTCAACAGGTACAATCTTGCATATAATTTAGAGCATGCCATACCCCCTGCCATGCTTAACCCTATGCCTTTCGTTAAGACAAGGGTTGCCTCTGAACAGCATAGAATAAACAGGTCTAACTTTTACTGGCATCAGAAGTTAAACAATAACCCTTGTTGGGAGCGTGCGGCATTGAGGGATTTTGATAAAAATAATGGCATGTTCAACAACATATCTCATTTTGGCTTTCTAAGGCTCGTAACCCTTGCCCAAGAGATACATAATGCACCTACAGCCTTTGTAGCAAATCCAAAGATAAGACAGGCTGTGCAAACAAGCACCAGTAGTAGCTTTTTCAGAAGGACGGTAACCACCACTGTCAGTTACTTTCTCAGTCCTGAATGGACTGTATCAACAGTTAAGGCATTTCCGGGCATGCATTCTGATTTTGTAATCAATGCCACATGGAATGCAAAAAATTACAGCTTTGTTAAAGTTCAAGGTGATCATACCTTTCCTGTTGATGAGACATTGATACATCAGTGGACTCGGAGCCAATCGGGTTGGACGGGGATATTTGTGTTTTTTACGATGTTTGTGGTTGGTCTTTTATTGCCAGGACTTGGGCATGCGTTAATAGGTGGCGCAATAGGAGGATTTGCCGGTCTTATGGCCACTGGTTTCAATCCCTCAACAAATGTAACAGCTCATTTTACCCCATTTGTCAATTCAGTCTATCAGTTAGACCCATCCAGATACATGTCAGGTGACGCAAGGGTAATAGCAGACTTGACACGAGATAGATGGGTAATGCCAGACCCCCAACGAACGCCTGGAGGCGTTGAAAGGTATATTATGAAGATAGACAAAAGAAAGATATTAAGGGCAGGCACTGTAACCAATGTTAATGCTATCCCTGGTGATAGAAGTTCAGCTATTGAGGTTGTAGGAGGAGATGACCCAAGGTTTAATACGATATTCAATGAGATGTTCTATAAGCCTCATAGAACGCTACAGCAGCATAAGTATCCGTTTGTGCATGATACTGGTATCCTAAGGATTGGACGGTGAGTTGAACAACAAAGAGGCTGAGGGTTATTCCTCAGCCTTTGTTTTTAACATGCCTTCTTTTTCAAGGATTTCCCTGACCTGTGAGGCAAGGATTGCGCAGACCAGAGGATACTGGTTGCGGGCTGCTATCCAGCTATCCCAGAAAGTTCTTGTACTGGTCCTTGCATACTTAATCGTTTTAGTTCCATTTATATCAACCTCATAATCAATCCGCATGTATGTGAATATGGGGTAAACCCCTTGAGCTACTATGTTGATAGGTTTTATTCTCACATGCGGCTTAACTACAGATTTGCTTTCTAAGTCAATTTTTGAATTCTTAAACTCATTCCTCAATGCCTTTGCTATGCATAATTCAACATTCCCATAATGAACAGGGCTATTCCATGCAGGATTACCAAACGGGGCTCTTGCTCTTTCATTCATCAATAGCGGCTTAACTACAAATACAATATCAGGGTTTGCAGGCTGCTTATCCAGCCCTAAATCTCTAATGCAGTCTTCCCTTGTCAGGCACTCTGTTCCCGAGACAATGCGGTTTAGATGAAGCGTCCCGCACCCACTTACCACCATCACCACTATCACCAACACCATAACCTTAAAAACTCCTAAAAACCTTTCCATACAATTACCTCCTTAAATTAGCTCATAGCCTATGGCTCTATGTTTTGATTATAACATGTGCTAATCAGGCTTTTTTTCTCTGATTAGACTGCTTATATTAGTTATACGGAAAAAAAAGGAAAAGTCAAGGGGATAGGAGCGGGGGTTTTAACTAAATGTTCTGTATTTCACACCTGGATTTTTCTTGTTATGTCAATTCTTTTATTATATGCTTCGCAAGCTTTTCGTCTATTTCATTGTGCCTTGGAACGGGTTGCTTTTTACCAGTTGCGGGGTTTTTGTATAAATCATGGCGGCTTCCATGTCTAACAAGAATGCATCCTGAACCAGTCAGCCTTTTGATAAGGTCTTTTCTTTTCATACTGCAAGGGTAATCTCTTTAACTTTATGTTTCTTGGGAACATCCTCCATCGTCATGAGCATATATGCATCTTTCATGTTTTCCTCAAGTTCTTCTAATGTCTCGCCCTGCGTCATTATCTCGGGATGTTCAACAAGTTTACCTACCCAGAATTTTTCACCTTCCCAGTAAATCATTTTTAATTTTGTTTTCATTTTTTTCACCTCACACATCTGTTTCTTTTAAATTATAATAACACAAATAGAAGTGGTTGCAGTATGTTTTATTGACCGGAATCCTTGCATCCCGCAAGCCCCTTGCTTCAGCTATGGGGATAGGGATGCAGCAGGCGTATAGCAATTATATCTCTCCATGCTGTATTATACAGCATGGAGTATAAGAGCAACCGTAATGTAGTTTATTCCTGCAAGTATCATACGGACTAATAAACTGTCTAATAACTGGTTGGGCGGCAGTAGGACGGCAATACCGATACAATCATCAACCATTACAAAGTAAAGTAACGCTATATGGCAAATAAATCGCATTTCAATAGTGGACACATGGCAATAAATCAATTGAAAAAGAATGGGGCGTTGCATAGCTCAACGATCACCGGAATTTCAACGCCACGCTCGATTCATGGTGTCTTTATTCAAGATGCGGTTGAATTTTTAAAGGCATTGCCTGATTCATCAGTCCAATTGATTCTGATAGACCCGCCCTATAATCTTGACCTGGATAACTGGGATAGTTTCCATAACTATCTCGATTGGGCAAAAGGATGGTTGGATCAAATCTGTCGTGTGTTATCTGATTCAGGCAACTGTGTCATTTTTGGAGGCTTTCAATATCAGGATTTAAAGAAAGGAGACCTCCTTGAAATCCTACATTACACTCGCCATGAAACAGCTTTACGATTTGTCAATCTTATTATTTGGTACTACAAGAACGGCATGAGTGCGCATCGCTTTTTTGCCAACAGGCATGAAGAAGCAGTTTGGCTTTCCAAGACGAAAAAATACTATTTCGATCTGGATTCTGTTAGGGTGCCATTTGATGAGGCGACAAAAGAGATGTACAAAAAAGATAAGCGTCTCAATCCGGCAAGTATTGACAAGGGGAAAAATCCTACCAATGTTTGGGAAATAGGGAGGCTAAATGGCAATTCGACGGAAAGGGTTGGACATCTAACGCAAAAGCCTGTCGAACTTATCCGGCGTTTTGTTAAAGCTCTGTCGTTTGAGGGTTCGATAGTCCTCGACTTTTTTGCCGGTTCTGGAACAACGGGACGTGTTTGCATAGAAGAGCGACGGCATTCACTCTTAGTAGATTCAGATAATAAACTGTACGGTTACTTAGACAAACACATTAAGCAGATTAAATCGAACTTGTTTCTGCCAGAATATGGACTGATGAAAGACTCCAGCCTTGATGCCGTACTTGAAGAAATTGCTTTTGCGAATCAACAACTCCAGCAAAATTCCATTGTAAAAGATTGCCCCAATGAGTAAAGGACAAACAAGACGGCTAACCAAGCAGCATATATCATCTGGAGGCGCGAGCGGTATCTTTGGCGAAGATGCTCAGGTACATGATAAGTCTGTTGGCCGCGCAAGTGAGAATGTATTTGAGAGGCTTAAGCAAGAACATCAGAGGTACCAATTCAGATTCAGGCAAGAGATCAGCAAACAGGAGATAAATGAGAAGCTAAACTCAATTGACAAGCGATTGGGAGAAACTCTCTTCGTAAAAGAGTCAAAAATCAAACCCGATGGATGCATTATCGAGGTTCAGGACAAAGATAAAAAGTGGAGGGTAGTTTTAATTAGCGAAGCAAAGTTTCAGGGAAAAGACGTTGAAAACATCAAGGCAGGCGTACTTGTTGGAAAGAACAAAGATCAAGAATTAATGGTAGCAGGGAACGCTATCGAAAGAGTTTACAAAAACATTAATGAAGTCAGAAACTTCATGATAGACGAATATCATTTCCCGTATGCAGTATTCTTGCAAGGCTCGAACTTTGCGACCGAAACGGTTCAGGTATTCAAGCCCGACGGTTCTTTCGTGGAAATTAGACATGACTCAGGTGCAATGAACAGAATTGACAGGGTAACAGTAGCGAATTATTGCATGAAGATTAACTGTAACTACTGTAAGAATATTTTTATAGGCCATAATAACTCGTCCATAATGCTTCAAGCGGCTTCCATATACGCAAGATGCGAACCTTGGACAGAGGATGAAATGCAAAAGATCATGATGGATATTGCAAATACATCCATTGGAATCTTAAATCAGTTAGGGTAGCACACAAGAAAATTTAGGCTCTTTCGCAAAAAAGTTGAAGCCCTATTATAGAAACACTATAACTTATGGAATTCCCACATTCAACATCCAAGTGCAACAAAATTAGAAGCGATTCCAATTGGTGTTTTAAACCCAAGACACTTTCTTGGGCGGTTATTGATTGCCCATTCTATCTGAGCAATCTCCTCGTCAGTTATTTTACTGAAGTCAGTTCCCTTTGGCAAGTATCTTCTTACAAGTCCATTAATCTGCTCATTGCCACCCTTACTTATTGGGTGGTTGCCTCCTCTCTGCCATGAGGCATACGGGTCTGCAAAATAGCATCTTGCTCCTGTCTTTGTTGTTATTACTCCTTCACGCACATACTTCCGTATCTCTGGCGTCTTCAGCCGATACCTCTTGCTTGCTTCTTCCCTCCTTTCTTCGGCTCTCTTTTGCGCCTGACACGGTGTATACCGTTTATACATCTCCGATGCATTGCGCATTATGTCCCAATAAGTAAGGGACATTAGCTCTCTTGATACCGTGATCTTGTGCCTGCCTATTGCCTCTGCTATCTCTCTGGCTTTCCGCTTCTGCCAATGCATCTGCCCTATTATTTCCCTCTCTTCAATGCTTAAATGCTCATATCTCTTTTTCATAACACTTTAGAATAACCTTTCCTTTCCCGCTTCCTAAAGTGTTGCACTTCATTGTTGAACCTGCCATATCATAACCCTGTGCTATCGTTCCATTCTACAATTTTGCCGTCTCTCTGAAGCACTTTAGCCTTAATTTCATGGTTTCCACCTATGTTGTTTCTAATAAGTTTTGATAAAATCTTTCCTGTAACAGTATAGGCGTTTTGAAAATCAAACTCTGCAATATTACGTATCGCGGGGCCATATGTTTCAGCTTCAATTTCAACGGTATAACTGTTAACCAAAAATGTCGTAGTAGTTCTAAGCCCCTGAGAAGCAATGCCAAGTTTAATCTCAGATATCTTAATAGCAATATTATGATTATCTGAACTCCCTATTGCGATATTATTAGTGGTCAAGGCAGAAACAATATAATCAGACATATCATCCTTATTGTAAACTCTTCTAATCCATTCAGGGTGAGCCTTAACCCTCTGCGGCTCCACATAAACTTTAATCTCCTTACCTTTAGTAACAAGCGGTCTGCTGTCCGTCGGCATTGGCATTATATCAACTTTACGGTAAACATCAAAGAACACACACCCACTCACCGACATCACCACTACCATTAACACCATAACCTTAAAAACTCCTAAAAACCTTTCCATTCAAAAACCTCCTTAAATTAGCTCATGGCTCATAGCTCTATGTTTTGATTATAGCATGTGCTAATCAGGTCTTTTTCTCTGATTAGACTGCTTATATTAGTTATACGGAGAAAATAGGAAAAGTCAAGGGGCAGGGGATGGGATAGGAAGCATCTTTTTTCCTTCACGATGTTTGCTACCATAACTTATGAAAATAATTTCTGGAAAAACGCAGTTGCATCTAAACCGGCAGTGATCGGTTTAATTATTTTATACTCAGCACCTTTTTGTTTAAGAGTAGTTGTTTCTGAAAACATGCTTATAGATGCCCCACCAGCAAAATACACCTCTATAAAATTATTTTTGCACAGGATATCTGGTAATTTTTGTGGGTTCATACAATAAAACACAAAAGCATAAAAATCTTTCTCAATCTCTTTGATTTTATGCTCCGAAACATACGGACCTATTATTGAAAATGCGCCGGTTACAACTCTCTCGGGACACTTGGTTTTATAAGAAAAGGACGATCGTGTTTCGATTGTTTTGATTTTAGAGTCTATTGAAAATATATGGTCTATTTGATATAAAGAACTTTCTGCTTCCTTCCAATTTGATTCTTTAATTTCCAATAAACATTTATGTTCATTTGCATATTGTTGAGCAATATCAATAACAACTTTTTCCGCTAATAATCCTCCTATATTTTTAATATTGCGAGTTATAAAATCTCTTTCAGTGCCACTGGGATCGAAAGGGGACACTTTTTTAGCAAGGGCTTCGGCTTCTTTAAGTATGTTTATAAGTTCATCTTTTGCGTATTTAGCTTTTAAGATTCTATGATTATTAATTTCTAATTCATTTATTTCCATAAAATTTTTACCATTTAGCCGCAGTTCTTATCACATGACCAAAATCAGTGCAAGCTTTGTTGCTCTCTTTATCAGTAATTATTTTAACATCAAACCTTTTCTTGATAGATTCTGCAATATTCAGGTCTATCCCCACAAAGCTAAATCCGAGCTCAATACATGCCTCAAGTGTCGTTCCTGATCCGAGAAACGGGTCTATCACGGCAACATCCTTTTTATTGGCAGGATAAAGAGAAAGCAATCTTTTGATTATTGCCGTGCTTTTGGCAGTTTGAAAGCTTTTCTGATTGTTATAGCTTATCTTATCCGTCCAGAGAGTACCGAGTGATTGCTTACCCGGGCTTACCAGATATTCGGGACGACCTGTTTTTGGATTTGGTCTTAGTATCCCCCTTTTAATAGATTCTTTTGCCCGGATTTCACTCCATCTCCAATGGTTCCCCTTTTTTGGTCTATATCCAAATAGTTCATATTCCAATGTCTGTCTTATGCCAGGCGCCCCAAAAGAATGCCAGTAGGGTTTTCTTTTATTTAAGATAGTTATATTATTGAGTTTTCCTTTTGATTTATAGATTAAGCAAATATCGTGCGACCTTTTCAATACATTAACTTGTGATTCGTTTGTATTTTTTTGAGTCCTTTTTAACACTATTTCGTTTCTAAAAGATTGTTCTCCGAAAATCTCATCTGCAAAAACTTTTGCGTAGTGACTTTGATTGTCATCTAAATGTATTATTATTAAGCTTTCATCGTGAATTATATCTTTAACCTTTTGAAGAATGCCCCTAAACCATACTCTCCATTGTTTATTAGACATATCGTCGTCATAATGAGAGAATGCATAACCCGTAGAATATGGCGGGTCAAGATAAACTATATCAAAGGGTTTGAAATTGTTGTACCTGAGAATTTCCCGATTAAGAACTATGGATGAATCACCTTGGATTATTATTGGTTCCATTTTCTTGTTATTTTGCTATAATTTGGCAACTAATTCAAGTTGTATAAATTATTCTCCATACACAATTTTGCTCTGTTGGCAATACGAGGGTCTTCTGATGCCATTGACCTTTTAATATAGTCGGGATTTTTAATAAGAAAACTGCGCATTGATACGAAAGGGTCATCCAAGTATTTTACTATCATTTCAAATTGCTCATTTGTGATATATCCTTCGCTAAGTGCTGTTTCAAATAAATGTTTATTAATTCTAAACAGAGAGAAATTGCTTATGCCGTTTTCTGAAAGGATGTTACCCCCGCCTTGTAATCGATCAACTATATTCACAGAGTGGGTGATGTTACCGCCTATTCTCTTAATAGAAGGTATCCACGACCTTGTATAGCTTGAAGCAACTGTTATCAAATCTGCAATATGCAAGATTTTTGACCCGTCTATTGATTCGACCTTTTTGGCCGTTGTTTCAGTGACAGAATATACGCTTAAATCCTTCAGTATATATAAGACAGGCTTATCGAGTATATCGCCAATAATAGAATGAAAAAACCAGTCTCTTCTTTCGCCGCCGGATATGTAGCTAATCTGCGATATGTCAATATGCTTTTTGATTAGCTTGACGGATGCATCTATAATATCACGATATATCGGCTCCGATTTATACTGCCTGACAGTTTTAGAATAAATCAAGGGAAGAATATCCAGATTCCCTTTTGCAATTTTGTTAATTGTTTCCAGTAGAGAATCAGCCGTTTCTTTTCCGCCGAATAAATAATGCCCATTAATATAGTAAGTACCTATTAGTCCCGAAGTATACCAAAAAGGGTGGTCATGAGGAGCAACTTCTATAGCTTTTGTTGTAAACATGTGCCCGGTTAACAAGTTCAAAAAAATCTCCTTAATTAATATGTTTTGATTATAACATGTGCTAATCAGGCTTTTTTTCTCTGATTAGCACTGCTTATATTAGTTATACGGAAAAAAAAGGAAAAGTCAAGGGAATGCTATCCGTAATATTTAAATAATACGGGATGCTTGTCATCCAGTCAGTAATATTATACAAAGAAGTTCCAATATTCACAATTTCTACTATTGTAGATTAGATATGGTCAAAAAACATAAAGAGAAAAACAGAAAAAAAAATGCAAATAATGGCTCTAACGGCAACCACGGATATTGTTATGAGGTAATCAGCAATTGTCCGAGGTGCCGAGGGGCGATGTTTCATTATAGCTATAGAAACTATAATATTAAGGGATTAGACCATCTTTATCAATGTCTTCAATGCGCAAGAATTTATATTGAAACAATTAGTGGCTTTGCTCTTTTTGCAAGACATGTCAAAACCATACCTCCTGAATCAGTCGTTATTAATCCCTATAAAAATCAAAGGATCATATATTTCACATGACCGGATATTCACTTCGCATCCAGCTACTAAGTCCTGAAAAAACCCTTGCACTATCTCAAGGCGAAGTTTCAAACCATAATACACTTGATGCTGTAACGCAGATGCCTGTAATGGGTGGACTTTTTGACTGCAGAATTTTCGGACCAATCAGGGACTACACTTGCATTTGCGGCGAAATTAGAAGAGATAGGTCAAAAAAAGGACAGACATGCCCAAAGTGCAAGGTCTTAATTGACCAGAGCTTTGTCAGAAGAAGAAGAACTGGACATATTTCACTTGCCTTTCCGGTAGTGCATATATGGTATCGCAGCATTATAGCTGCTTTACTCAATATCCCCCCAAAACAACTTGAAAACATCATTTATTGCAATAGCTATATTGTTATAAAATCGAAAGACGATAATTTCAATCATGGCGACATCATAGACTATCAGTCCCTCATGGTCAATCGTGATAAGGTTACAGCGATTACTGGCGGCGCTGCCATAAAAAAACTTCTTGAAAGATTAGACCTGCATGAATTATACAAAAATCTTAAAAAAATGCCGCCTTCACGAAGGATCAACAGGCGGCTCAGAATAGTCAAAGACTTTATCCATTCAGACAATAAACCGGAATGGATGATCATAACTGTTTTACCTGTCCTTCCCCCTGACTTGCGTCCCGTGTTATTCCTTAGTAACGGCACAGCTGCGACTTCTGACTTAAACGACCTGTATGCAAATGTGATTTTAAAAAACAACCGGCTGAAACGTTTTATCAGGTTTCAATCTCCAGAAATAATGTTGAACGCAGAGCGAATGCTTCTACAGAAAGCCGTAGACTGCCTTATCGATAACGGGCGGAAATACACTATTATGAATTCGTCCGGTAACAGCCCCCTGAAGTCTTTAACTAAAACAATATCGACTAAAGAGGGACGATTGAGACAGAATCTTCTCGGTAAAAGAGTTGATTACTCTGGACGGTCTCATATCACAGTGGGTCCTGATTTAAAACTTCATCAGGTTGGGCTACCTAAAACTATGGCAATGGAGCTGTTTAAGCCGTTTGTTATAAACAAGCTTATTCAAAAACAATACGCATCTTCCATGTCTCACGCTAAAGTTATTATAGAGAAAATGCTTCCCGAAGCGGTAGAGTCGCTAATGGAAACAGTAGAAGAGCATCCTGTCATGCTCAATAGGGCTCCAACCTTGCATAAATTGAGTATGCAGGCATTTGACCCCGTGATAATAGAGGGCAAAGCAATTCAACTTCATCCTCTTGTGTGCTCCGGATTTAATGCCGATTTTGACGGCGACCAGTTTGCTGTGCATGTGCCATTGTCTGTAGAATCGCAAATGGAATCGAGAGTTTTGATGTCGTCTGTAAATAACTTTTTACATCCGGCAAATGGGAAGCCGTCAATGATTCCCTCGCAGGATATAATTTTAGGCATATACTGGCTTACTAAAGAAAGACGCGGAGCAATAGGCGAGGGAATGTTATTTGCGGATATAGAAGATGTCTTTGCCGCATATGACAACGACATTATTGAAGAACATGCAAAGATAAAAGTCCGAATTGACGGGCAATTTATAGAAACAACTGCAGGCAGGGTGTTATTTAGCGAGATATTACCGGAATGCGTCCCGTTTTCAGAAGTAAATAAATTATTCACGAAGAAAAATATATCCGGCATTATAGACTTGGTTTTTAAGGCAAACGGAGCAAGAGAGGTTATAGCATTTCTCGACAGATTGAAAGATATAGGGTTTAAGTTCGCTGCAAAGTCTGGAATTTCCTTATGCATGGACGATATGCATATACCGTCAAGCAAAAAAACAATACTTCATGAAACAGAAAAAGAGGTGAATAGCATTAACAATGACTACGAAAAAGGACTTACTTCCGATGTAGAGAGATACAATAAAATCATAGCTGCATGGACAGAGGCTACACGAAGTATCACTAAAGAAATGATAAATGAACTCGGCAAGAAAGACGATGTAGATATGACACAAGATGAAATTGACGAAGCCCGCCAGTTTAATAATATGTTTATGATGTCAGACTCTGGCGCCAGAGGCTCTGCAGAGCAAATAAGACAGGTGGCCGGCTTAAGAGGATTAATGTCAAAGACGACAGGTGAAATTGTCGAAATACCTATAAAATCGTCTCTTAAAGAAGGACTTACATCTCATGAGTATTTTCTTTCGTGTCACGGGGCGCGTAAGGGTAGGGCAGATGGAGCCTTAAAGACTGCTAATGCAGGTTATTTTACTATAAAGCTCGTAAGCGCGGGCAGCGATATAATTGTAGATATGCATGATTGTAAAACGATAGATGGATTAAAAATAACAGCGCTTATGGACGAACAAGAAACACTTGAAACGCTTCATGAGCGAATAATAGGAAGATATGCTGCGGCATCTATCTCAGACCCGAAAACCGGCAGGTTAATAGTAGAACGTAACACTATTATAACAGAAAACATTGTAAAGGCTATAGCAGACGCTTCTATAGATGAGGTGATAATTCGGTCTCCTGTTGCCTGCCGTTCTTCTTCAGGTGTATGTGTTCTATGTTACGGGCATGATTTACAGACAAAAAGAGATGTAGAATTAGGAACAGCAATTGGCATAATTGCAGCCCAGTCTATTGGGGAGCCGGGCACTCAATTGACGTTAAGAACTTTTCATTCAGGAGGCGTAGCTTCTGGAAGTAGCTCCGTGCTTTCCATAACGGCGCGTTCTTCCGGCAAGTGCGCTTTTGCTTCTGTCAAAACAATAAAAAAGGGCAATGAGGAAATCGTTGTGAGCAGGTCAGGGCGGTTTGTGTTGGAAAACAACGGCGATATAAAACAGAAGCATGTATTGCCTTATGGCGCTGTTTTACATGTTCTTGACGGACAATATGTAAGCGCAGGCGATAAGATAGCTACAATTGATATAAATGTTATGCCTGTCATTTCGACTGCGCAGGGAGCGATTCGATATGAAAATATAATTGAGGGCGTTTCTGTTAATACGGAAATTGACACTCAAACCGGATTAGAGCGCAAGGTCGTTATATCGTCCGGCCGTATGCCTTTTATTGCCGTCCTATCTGGTGATGGCAATTCTCATAATTACTATTTGACGGAAGGCGCGGAAATAATAGCATCTGATGGGTCTATTGTTCAGCCAGGTGATATTATTGCAAAAAAACCTAAAGAAGCCAGTAAGAATATTGATATTACGAGCGATTTAAACCGTGTTATTAACCTTGCAGAGGCAAGGTCTCCTATTAACCATGCTGTGCTGGCGCCAATATCCGGAATCGTTAAATTCGGAGAAATTAAGAAAAAAACAATCAAAATAACTATAACTTCAGACGGCGGCGATGAAAAGGAAGTCGTGATAAACGATATGTCTTCTATAAATATATCTGACGGAGATTACGTTGAATCAGGGGATGTTTTAAGAGATGGAGTAATAAATCCTCACGATATTATAGCGATACATGGTTATCATGAGGCAGCTTTGTATTTATTGAATGAGATGCAGAAAGTCTATAAAAAACAAGGGGTAACGATAAACTGCAAGCACTTTGAAACAATTATTAAAAAAATGGTCGGTTATGTAGAGATAACCGACCCTGGAGATACAGATTATATATCCGGAGATATAGTTAAAAAAATGGACTTTTTGTTGGCTAATATGAATGTAAAAGGGCAAGCAGCAACAGCGCGTTCACGCTTATTTGGGATTACGCAAGTAGCGTTATTGTCAGACAGTTTTATGGCAGCAGCATCTTTCCAGAGAGCGTCTTCTGTTTTCTCAAAAGCCGCTATACAGGGGAAAATAGATGAATTGAGCGGTATAAAGGAAAATGTAATGATAGGGCAGAAAATACCGGCAGGGACAGGATTTCATAATGGTAATATAGATGTAAATGCAAATACTTAAACTGTTGTCTTCTCATAATTTTGCCAGTGATGCGATTAAATAGGAATATAGAAAAATAATGCTTGATAAGCTTTTATCATCTACTAAATTTGCAAATGATACGCTGCAATCGTTGTGCTATGCGATAGCTCTTCAATGCGGCGGCGTAGGCGGGTTTGTTTCTATCGCTGGTTGGGACTATTTCGATGCGGTTATCGGCTCTTATCGCGATAAAAGGAAAGGAAATAATAAAGACGCCATAAGACTATGGGACTATCCTGATTTGGAGCGTGGGCAAGTCGCAGTAGTCAAAGGCGTGTCAATATATCACAGTCACCACGGATGGAAAATAGGCGTAGACAGGTGCAGCATTTCTATTTCAGACTTTCAGATAGCAGCCGAAAAAAATGTAAGCATCGCATATCCTGTCTACTATGCCTGTCTTAAAATCGAAGACATATCACAAGACAATGACCAGTTGACTGGCGCTCTTACCCGCAGACGTTTTTTCTGGGACATGAAAGCCAATATTGCCACAGCCCAAAAAATAGACATTCCTCTGTATATTCTATGCATTGATCTGAATAACTTTAAAACAGTAAACGACTATTTTGGGCATGATGTTGGAGATAGAGTATTGGCAAGCATAGCGCAAGAGATAAAAAGCATTATTGCAGGTCATGGGTCTCTTTATAGAATAGGGGGAGATGAGTTTGTGTCAGCTATTTTTGGCATAGATGAGGCAAAAGCATTAGAGATTGCAAAAAGGGTTGAAATGGTCACGGAGCAGGCTCCCTGTGGGGTTTTTGTAAATGCAAGTGTTGGCATAAAGCGTTATGATGATGGCATGTATGGCATTGGAGACAAGGCTATAGAGACTATTCTTAAAGAATCCGAATCAGATATGTATGCTAATAAAAAGAATAAGAAAAAATCATGCATAGTGTGTGAAAACTGTCCCTATGCAAGCAAAGGAGAGACAATATGGACTGGCTCAAAGTAAGTCTTGCAATTGCTGTTTTAATAGGCTCTCAGGTTGCGCTAAAATATGGCAATGGGCTATTGGCAAGTGTTATAGCTGCCGCTCCTGTAATAGCGATTGTTACATATTTGTCATCCTCAAACCCCCAAAAGATGGCTTTACAATTGGCAGTCTTTATGTTCATAGGTTGTATAGCTTTTTTAACCATATATCTTTTGCCGCCAAAGTTCTTTTATCTTGGTATATTAGCGTGGTTTATGCTTTCAATTTTCGTATATAAGTTTGTTTTTAGGGCTGCCTTTTTGCTTTAGCGATGCACAATAGAAGGATGCTAACTCCTGACTTGCCAACGGTAATATCTTATAGTGGCAAATAGTAAATATATAGCGTTTTTTATTGATGTGAACGATTTCCTTATCCCGATAGCCCATAATATGGATTATTTGGATAAAGACAAAATAGAAGATAAGCAAAACACTTTTCTTGTTAAGCAAAAATGGAGATTTCATAGGACTATTGATGCTTCTAATTGCAATGCTTGCCGGAATCAGCTATCTTCTGTTAAGAAAAAACTATTTTAAGGTAATGTTCAATGCGTTGGTTTAATCACGAACTTATAACAGGCATGGCAGTATTTACGACAACCGGTAACATTGTGGCTGCTGTATCGGCAGCTTTGGGTAGTTCTTTCCCCGATGTTATAGAGGGACGTCCTGGAGAAGAGGGTAGCTTACAGCATTCTATATGGCAGAGGCGTCACAGGAAAGGATCACACTGGTTTGTGTTTTATTTAATCCCGCTTCTTTTTTTGTTGTTGTATTTGAGTAAAAACTCATCATTAGTTTTCTCAACTGGTAGTTTTATAGAAGCGATTAGATTAGGCTTAAACGACATTACTGCATTGTATCCTGTAATAGCGTATACATTGTTTTATTTTCTTATCGGCTGTATTTTCCATATAGCACAAGATGCTATAACAGGAACGGTGCCTTCGTTAAATCCAAGAAAAAGAACTGGGGTTCGTTTTTTTACAGTCGGATCAATTCAAGAATATATTTTCACTTTTTCGGTAGTTTTTTTAGCAGTAATACTATATATATGAGTACGGAAAAAAGTCGCTCCCTCTGCGGGAGCGTGGATTGAAACATTAAAAACTGGAGGGAAAATCGTTGATTGTAATAACAGTGTTAGCTTTGATAGGAGCGTTAATGTTCTGTATCTTTGGCAGCCTGCTTGTCGATACTACAGTGAAAAGAGCGGCAACTCAAATAAGCGACAATATGCGGGTAATAGATGAAGGTTGGAACAGGTTTTTCGTAGAAAGAACAGTTGAGCCAGCCAATATCGATACGCTTGTCACAGAAGCGATATTAAAAGCCAGACCTATGCCTCCTTCAAATGCAAGAGCATCTGGATTTACGGGAACATTTGACTATACTATCGACAGGACTACTTACAACCTTGCGGGGTCAGCTGCTATGGACACTGTTGCATTGCTGACAAACGTAACTGCCGATGTATGCAGAAAAGTTAATACGTTATACGGCGGATTTGCAGCTGACGCAGCCATACCGACTGACGCGCAGGCAGGCAGGAATATACATTGTTTTGCAAACGCCGGCAATAATATTGTGATCAAACAGGTTTTAGATAGATAAGTTCAATAATCCTAAAAAAAGGGTCAATTTGCAGGTTTGCGGCGATGAAATCCTTGCTCATGGGCAAAACATATAGCAAGAAGGAATCAATGCAGGACACAGTTATTTTTATGCTCTATAAAAAAAACGGGATGCTTGTCATCCAATCAGTAATATTATTTAAAGAAGCTCCAATATTTAAAATTTCTACTAATGATGCTGATATACAGGAGGCATAGAGGTTGAAAAAAGGACTAGACAAAGAAGAAGATTATGCAATAAAAAATACAGAGCAGTTATTGCAAATAACAAAGCAATCACTGTCAATAAATGCCGATAAAAATGTCCGTAAAACAACAAAAACAAAGATACTTATTGCCTTAAAAGAGATGCATTCTATGGAAAGAAACGCTGCTGTTGAGGGAGTGTTTAATATGTTATCAGAGACAGAAGATCCGTGCTTGCAGAACTATCTTGCTGATATTTTGCTATTGCAGCGTTCACAGGAGGTTAATAATCGCCTTATGCAGATAATAATGTATTCAAACGGCAAAATTGCTGATTTTGTAAAAATCTATGTTACAGGGGTGCTTAATGGGAGGGGATATGAAAATATATATCGCAGATGATTACTGGGAATCATCGAGTCTCATTAAAGAAGGAATAAGTCGTTGCGATAATGGCACTTATGATTTTCGTATAGCAAGAAATGGCAAGGAGATTCTCGATATTATTCATGAGGAGGGCAATCCAGATTTATTAATTTTAGACCTCGTAATGCCTACTATGAATGGCTTTGATGTCCTGAGAGTATTCAATAGCGATAAAGTCAAATATAACTTCTCTACAGTCATAGTAACTACACTTACAGAGCAAAGCAAGATACAGCAAGCATATGAACTTGGCGCATCCGATGTGATTATTAAACCCTTTTTCCTTGAGGGTTTTACTATCCGTATCGGAAAAGTTATAAATGACCTTATTGCAAAAAAAGAAATTAAAAAAACAGTCTCCATGCTCACTAATAATATACACAATTTACAGTATGAGTCTTTAGTTCATCTGTGTGCTGTTGTTGAAGCAAAAGATGGACTTACAGGAGAACATATAGAAAGAGTTGGGGAAATTTCTTTCAGAATAGCACAGATAATAGGACTAAAAGACGAGATGTGCGAAAAAATACGGTTAGCGTCGAAACTGCACGACATTGGCAAGGTAGTAATCCCTGATAGCATTCTGTTTAAGCCTGGAAAATTAACAACAGAAGAATTTGATGTAGTAAAAACACATACAACGAAAGGCGCTGAGATAATTAAAACAACAAGCAATGTGTTTTTATCTATGGCGAAAGACATTATTTTATATCACCATGAGTATTTTAATGGCAATGGTTATCCCTTTGGCTATAGCGGCAAAGATATTCCTCTATCGGCACAGATAACTGCTGTTGCTGATGTATTTGATGCCCTGACACACAATAGAGTTTATAAAAACGCATGGAATAAAGAGCAAGCAATTGAATATGTATCACAACAAAGAGAAACACAATTCAACCCTGAGGTAGTGGATGCGTTTTTATCATTACAAAAAGGAGAATAATTATGCTGATAAGAGAAACACAATTCAGCCCTGAGGTAAGTCAATTAGACAGATGTGCTCGAATATGTGGCAACAACGGATCATGTTTCTCGCAAAACGTAAAGCAGTTAAGATGCATATCTGATTTGCTCATCAACAAGCTATGGGGAATTAGAGATATTACCGAGGAGGTAATCAAAGAAAATCGCTGCGAATCGCTGTCAGAGTTGCTTGATATGGTACAAAAAAATACGAATGAACTTATAGACTGGGCGCAGTTATTGCAGATAGAGCACCAGATTCATGTAACCATAGATAAATGGCACAAGGAAAATGGAAATAAACATGCAAGCCTATAAATTTATGAATACAGAAGATAGCAGATTATCAATAAACTGCGTGGCAAGATATATTGCCCCTGAAAATAAAATTATATGCGGCATGCCTGATAAAAATTGGCTGTCAATAGCGGACATTGTACCTAATGATATAAGAATGTTCAATGAGACACTTGGCAGGTGCAAAGCCTGTCATAGCTATAAGATTGCCAAATATAGACAAATAGGCTGGCATCATAATGCTATATCAATAAATGACGCGTCATAATCCCACGCTTGAACAAAATACCGATATCTGCATTCCTCAATTAGATCATCTTTTTAACAACAAAATACCAAAAATGTTAAAAGGATTTGAACCAAGGCATCAACAGCTTAAAATGGCAAAGGCTATAGAAATGTGCCTTCAAAGCAATCGTCATATTGTAATCGAGGCTCCAACAGGCACAGGTAAGAGCTTAGCCTATTTAGTCCCATCAATAATCTGGGCAATTAACAATCAAAAAAAGGTAATGATATCGACCGCCACTAAAATACTTCAAAGACAGATTATAGAAAAAGACCTTCCATTGCTGCAAAAAGTTATAGGCAATTTTGATTTTGCGATCTGTATCGGCGGCGACAACTATTTTTGCCCGGCACGCTTTGAAAATGTCCTACAATATGGGCTATTTAGCAATGACAGCGAAATGCATACTTTAAATAAGTTAAGTGCATGGTATAAAGAAAAAGGTGGCGCCACGCAATACGATATAGACTTTTTTGTAGATCCTTATATATGGAGAAAGGTTTGTAGAAATAGATATATTTGTAGTAATTCCTGCGGACATAAAAATCACTGCGGCTTTTATCAATCTGTGCAGCATATGAAAAATGCAACTGTTCTGGTATCAAACCACCATTATACCTTTATTAATATAAAATCCAGGTCAAACATTATAGATGAGGTCGGAGCGATAGTTTTTGACGAAGCACATGAAGTGGAAGATACCGCAACTGCTGCTTTCAGCGAAGAAATCAATAGCTCGCAGATTAAATCTTTATTTGACATCTTATTGCCGTCTCCGCCCTATAAAGGCGTATTAGAATCTGTTTCTGTAACAAAAAAAACATTGACCGACATGTCGCATGAAATAAGCGAAGCAAAAAAAGAAATAAATCATATTCATAGCCAGATTCCGTATGGCAGCAGTATTATGGGGACTGCAGGAACAGAATTATTTGATCCCCTAATGCGTCGGCTTTCTATTCTTGCTGAAATTATTGAAAAAGAAGATAAGAGTATCTTAACGCCATACAAATCTCAAATAGAAGAAACAGTTAAATCACTATTCAATATTTGCGCAAAAGAAGAACACAAAAATTATGTATACTGGACATCTGCTGCTAAAAAAGCATGGAAAGCAGCTGCAACGCCTATAAACATATCCGGATATCTAAAGAGACAGCTTTTATATTCATTCTCTAATAATGGAAATGGCAATAGTAATATTGAAAATAACAGTGATAGACCGCTGAAGTTAGCAGTTTTCGCATCGGCTACTATTTCTATTAACAATAACATGCAATATTTTAAGGGTAGGGTAGGGCTTTTAAAAGATACGCCAGAACTTGTTGTAAGCTCACCGTTTGATTATAAGAAACAGGCTGTTATCTATGCTCCGCGATTACCGGATCCGTCATCTTCTGATTATCACAATGCTGTTTTTAACCACACAATGCAGCTGCTTCGCATATATAATGGTCGCACATTAATACTTTTCACCAGTTTTAAGTTCATGGATGAGATGTATAATATGCTAAAAGATGCCCGCTCTGATTTAGTTATCATGAAACAGGGCGATATGTCATGCAATCAACTTGTTGTAAACTTTAAAAAAACTAATAAGGCTATTTTATTAGGAGCCAATACTTTCTGGCAAGGAGTAGATATTCCCGGAGATGCCTTGCAATGCGTAATTATGACCAAGCTGCCTTTTTTGCCGCCGGACGATCCTTTAACTATTGCAAGACAAAAGCAATTAAAAGATAAGGGACTTAATCCTTTCATTTTTTATCAAGTTCCAAAGGCTGTATTAATGTTTAAACAGGGCTTTGGTAGGTTAATAAGAACTGTCAATGACAAAGGAGTCGTAGCTATACTAGATTCAAGAATTCACACTAAAAGATACGGGAAAATGTTTTTAAAGTCTTTACCTGAATGCAATGTTTGTCAAACATTCCCTGTCTCTGCATTCCCCCGATCTGCAACTGAAAATCTGTAGATCTTCTGGCATGCTCCCATGGCGTTGGATATGAAAAAGAGAAAAGGGGGCAGGACTTGAGGGTCTGTTGCCCAAATCAATAAAACTAAGTGAGCGGAGGTATTATATTATGAAAAAGACATTAATCACAGGCATCCGGGGTCAGGACGGAGCATATCTGGCTCAATTATTGCTTGAGAAGGGCTGCGAGGTTTACGGTGCTGACAGAAGAAGCGGGGATTCTGGCAACTGGAGATTGAAGGAACTTGGCATCGAAAAAGATGTAAAGATTGTTTACATGGATTTATTAGAACTTACTAATATTATGCGGGTAATTGAAAAAATAAAGCCGGATGAGGTCTATAACCTTGCAGCTCAGAGCTTTGTGCATACAGCCTTTGAACAGCCGATCCTCACATCCGATATTGATGCAATTGGGGTTTTAAGACTCCTTGAGACAATAAGGACTATAAAACCTGATACAAAATTTTATCAGGCATCTACAAGTGAAATGTTTGGAAAGGTCCAAGAAATGCCGCAAACTGAAAATACGCCATTCTACCCAAGGAGCCCCTATGCAGTGGCAAAACTTTTTGGGCACTGGATAACGGTGAATTATAGAGAATCTTATGGAATGTTTGCATGTTCTGGAATTCTATTCAATCATGAGTCACCATTGAGGGGTCTAGAATTTGTGACAAGGAAGATCACTAATGACATAGCAAAGATTATCAAAGGTCAGCAGAATGAAATTGTGCTTGGAAGTCTTGAATCAAAGCGAGATTGGGGCTATGCGCCTGAATATGTAGAGGGGATGTGGCTGATGCTGCAGCAAGACAATCCCGATGACTATGTTTTGGCAACAGGTGAAACACACACAATAAAAGAGTTTGTGGAAAATGCCTTTAAGGTTGCCGGATATGGGATTACATGGGAAGGAGAAGGTGTAAATACTAAAGGAATAGATAAAAAATCAGGAAAAGTTTTGGTTGAAGTTTCTCCTGAATTCTATAGACCAGCAGAGGTTGATGTATTGATTGGAAATCCTCAAAAGACCAAAGAAAAACTTGGATGGCAACCTAAAGTTAAATTTGAAGAGTTAGTGAGGATAATGGTAGAAGCAGATATAAAAAGGATTGAAAAAGAAGGTCAAGCCCAAAAAAGGCGTGTCAGGTCTTGACATTTGGTATAAATGAGGTTTTATATGCCTTTCTACTTGCACTATCTCTAATGTCATTATCAATTGCTTCTACTTCCTCCTTCTATGTGATTTTTTGTGACTTTTGCAAGGGATCAATATGATATTATTATTTTGAATGAAAGTTTTGCAGGTGGCAGAATAACAGTTGGAAGTTCTATTGAAAATAATGATATCTTGAAATTTTTTCAAAATATGCACATGGTTACGAGAAGGCATATATTGCTTGTATTAGTAGGAAAAAACTTAAAGACACTGGATAATATGGCAGCTTTTTTTGCAAAAGTGTCAATTCTACCGTCAATCAACAGGACCTGACTCATTACTTGTTACTTGTTGCTGCCAATTTAACTCATACTATATTAACAGTATTATTAATATAGTATGAGTGTAAGTGTAGGCGTTTCTCTGCTGGGACAATTGCTGTGGAGGCGAAAAAGTTTGGCAGAATTATCCTTTCCGGTGGTCTTAATCCCGACAACATTGAAAAAGCTGTCAGATATGTAAAACCATATGCTGTAGATGTCAGCAGCGGCATAGAAGAAGAAAAGGGTAAGAAGGATTTGAAGAAGATGAAGGTTTTTATTGAGTTGGCCAAAAAAGGACTTTTCTAAAGGGGGATTTTCAAAAGGGGGACAAGTCAAATATCGTTCGGTATGGGCTTCATTATTCACCGCTACGGACTAATATAACAAACTAAATATTAGTCCGTGCGAAAGTATATTGAATTAAGACAAATATATCAATAGCTGTTGACTACTTCAACACTTTCTGTTATTGTGTTGTAACTGACTAAGAACGGACTAATAAACTGACTAATAACTGGTTAGCTGCTGAAACATCAGGCATCCCAGGAAAAGCAACATTACGGCAAAAACAAACATTAGGCTGCATATCAACCAACCTACGAAAACGAGAGACTAGTGGAACTGAAAGAGGGCTATATTGAGGACTTTATCAGCGGAATCGCTGTGCGGGGAACACCCGAGGAAATAGAAGCCGTTCAAGTGTTCTCAAGGATGCTTGTCGATGACTATGGCTATCCCAAAAAACTTATTCAAACTCGTCCTCAATGGCGGGTTAAGGTTAGTCCGTCTGACACCAAGAAAGAGTATCCCGTTGACATAGCCGTGTTTTCCGAAGAAGATCACAGCGACGATAATGTCAATATTATTGTTGAGTGCAAAAAAGCCAATCGGAAGGACGGTAGGACGCAGCTTGAAGATTATCTGCGTTTTTCTACAGCCAGGATTGGCGTATGGTTCAACGGTGCAGAGAAACTTTTCCTAAAAAAGAGTGAGGCGAAAGGTAAAGTTTTTTTTGAGGTGCTTCCGAATCTACCCAAGCATGGCGAAAGACTTGAGGACATCGGTCTTTACAAGCGAAAGGATTTAAAGAAAGCGCACAACCTCAAGAGCGTATTTAGAACCATCAGGAACTACCTGGCTGCAAATGCAGTTGGCATCACTCGTGACGAAATATTTGCTCAGCAAATCATCAATCTGATTTTCTGTAAGATTTATGATGAACGCTTTACCAAGCATAGCGACACAGTGAAGTTTCGCGCGGGCTTTGGTGAGAAACCAAGTGATGTGCGGACACGCATTCAAGAAATATTCGATCACGTTAAAGGTAAGTATTCTGACGTAATTGATAAATCAGATCAGATTCTTCTTGACGATCAAACCCTGTCGTATGCGGTTGGAGAGCTTCAAATATATTGCCTGATTGATAGCGAGAGGGATGCTATTGCTGACGCATTTGAAACTTTTATCGGCCCTTCATTGAAAGGTGGTCAAGGGCAATTTTTCACGCCAAGAAATGTAGTTAAATTGTTGGTAGAAATGGTGAATCCATCAACAGACGACAAAGTAATTGATCCAGCTTGCGGCAGCGGCGGCTTCCTTGTTGAGGTCATTCGCGATGTGTGGAAAAAAGTTGAGCAGCGCGGGACGCAGTATGGATGGCCGGATTCCGAGATCGCTTTTGAGAAACAGGAAATTGCCATCAAGAATTTCCGGGGCATTGATAAGGACAATTTTCTTTCTAAAGTTGCCAAGGCTTACATGGCGATTATCGGTGATGGACGAGGTGGTGTGTTCTGTGAAAATGGACTTGAGGCTCAAAGTAATTGGAAAAGCATTACCAGAGATCATATTCAGCTTGGAGCATTCGATGTGGTTGTTACTAATCCACCATTTGGCAAGAAATTGAAGATTGATGATACAGCAATTCTAGGCTCCTTCAGACTTGGTCATAAGTGGAAATTAGACCGGTCAACCCATTTGTATGAAAAAACGAATACGTTACATACCGGGCAAGCACCACAAATCCTTTTCATTGAGCGTTGCCTTGAACTTCTGAAGGAAGGTGGGCGGCTTGGTATTATCGCCCCGGAAAGCATGTTCTGTAATCCGTCTCACCGATACATCGTTCAGCATATCAAGTCGGTTGCTAGGATAAGGGCAATTGTTTCCCTTCCCGAAGAATTATTCCAGCCATACACCCACGCAAAGACTTGTGCAGTTGTCATAGAGAAAAAGAAAACAGATACCGATGAAGGTCATGAGATTTTTATGGGTATAGCCAAATGGTGCGGGCACGACTCACGCGGGCTTCCTATCCCGCACGATGACTTACCCAAGATACTTGAAAAGTTCATGGAGTATCAAAGCAATGGTGGTCTTCAGTATGATCATTTAGGGTTTGTCATTAACGAAAAAGACATAATAGACAACGTCTATCTTCCAAAATATTACAATCCAGAGATTTCCCAAAACCTTAATGCCTTGAAGCCGACCCATGACTTGCTTGTGTTTGGCGACTTAGTGAAAAAGAAGGTTCTCAGTATTTCGACTGGCCATGAGGTTGGAAAGCTGGCTTATGGTACTGGACATATACCTTTTATAAGAACATCTGAAATTGCTAATTGGGAGATCAAACTTGACCCTAAACACGGTCTATCAGAGGCAATTTACGATGAGTTAAAAGCAAAACAGGACGTTCAAGAAAATGACATTCTGATGGTTCGTGATGGAACCTATCTTGTAGGAACATGTGGCTTGGTCACAAAGTATGATGTAAAGGTTGTTTACCAAAGTCATATTTACAAAATACGCTCAAATAAGCCTGATGTTCTTCATCCTTTCCTTCTTTTGGCAGTGTTAACAAGTCCGATAGTGAAAGCTCAAATATCGTCCAAGCGGTTTACTCAGGATATTATTGATACGCTCGGCGCAAGAATTAAAGAGTTTGTCTTGCCAATACCGAAGGATGAAGCAACAAGAAATGAAATTATCGAGAATGTGCGTTCAGTAACCGAATATAAAAATGCGGCAAGAGAAATTGCACGTAAGACAATTCTCAGTGTCGCTCCGGTAGGTGGCGATGAAGAAGAAAGTGATTTTCTCACTATGTCAAAGTAGTAATGCAGCTAACAAGGCGCTCCACCGGACGGCAATTCCGCTGCGCTCCATTGCCGCCGGTGAGCTTGGTCGTTATGCAACATTAAAAAATAAGGAAAGAGATAAATTATGACTGAAAATAACTACTATTTCGCTTATGGCTCAAACATGGATTTATCCCAGATGAGCCAAAGATGTCCTTGCTCAATTCTTGCTGGTTCAGCAAAAGTTTGTGGGTACCGTTTTATAATTAATTCCCGTGGTGTAGCCACAGTCATTAAGGAAGCTTCAAAAAATGTATATGGCATTCTTTGGCGTATTACAAGGAACGATGAACAATCACTTGACGGCTATGAAGGCGTCAAGTGGGGAACATACAGAAAAATAAAGATAGATGCAGAGGCGACTTCAGGGCAAACAATTTCTGCACAGATCTACGTTGCGCGAGATAGCAATATCGGGTCTCCAAGAGACGGATATATGGAAAGAATAGTTGCTGCTGCAAAAGCACAGAAATTGCCTAATGAATATATAGAGGAATTGTCATCTTGGCTTACAGCCAAATAGATAAGCGTTCTACGTTAATCAAAAAATGGTTTCAACGAGCCACAAGAACTGATGATGCTTTTGATAAATTCATCTACTCATGGATTGCTCTTGTTATTGCTGCCCAGCGGCTTAGAACATATCAGGGTTATAACAAAGAAGACGATACAGATAGACAAAAAATTCTTGATTACTTTAATGCAAACACAGCCAAAATTCTTCAAATCTTGGAAAAACATCAAAGCATTATGAAAAATTTGGCTTCCCGAAAAGGTACAAATTACGGTAATCCAATAGTTGATACTGGCAATAGAGAACTACGTGGTAAATTTTCTGATCTTGCAGCTCATTACCTTAAACAGAAAGCACTTTCAGACGAAGACCTCGTTATTGCTGTCGCTGAACTATTGAACAAAGTAAGAAATAATGGCTCTTCTGGAAAGAGTGTGGGTGATTTTTAGCATTTTTATATCTCCGGCAACATACAAGTCAGTATTTTTAACCTCAGATATTCCTCATTCCTTATGAGACTATATTAAAAGTATTATTAATATAGTATGAGTATAAGCATAGGCGTTTCTCTGCTGGGACAATTGCTGTTAAAGGCCAAACTTATAACAGAAGAACAACTTAACGAAGCCCTCCACATGCAGAGGCTTGAGGGGAAAAGGCTCGGCTCTGTGCTTCTGAGGTTGGGGTATATTACCGAAGAAAGTCTCATAACATTTTTAAGCAGACAATATAATGCCCCTGCCATTAACCTTTCTGACTATAAGATTGACACATCTCTTCTTAAACTCATTCCTTATGAGACAGCAAAGAAATACCAGTTAATCCCGATCTCAAAGGACGGAGCCGGTCTCAGAATTGCTATTGCAGACCCTTCTAACAACCTTGCAATAGATGATGTAAGGTTTTTGTCAGGCATGAAGATATCCGCTCATGTGGCTGCGGAATCGGCTATTGCAAAAGCCATAGAAAAATACTATCCAAAAAAAGAGACTGTAAAGGTATCTGTTCACAGGAATGCAGGCAAAAAAGACTTCATGGAGATAGAGGATCTCGATAAAGCAATAGGAATCGCCCTTGAATATATTGCCATTGTAGAGGAAAAAGAAGACACGGATGCACTGAAGGATGTGGATGCTCCCATAGTGAAGCTAGTAAATGGTATGCTGATAAACGCAATAAATTCTCGGGCAAGCGATATTCATATAGAGCCTTCTGAAGAAACACTAAGGGTTAGGTATAGGGTAGACGGTGTTCTTTCTCCAGTTTTGAAATTACCTGTAAAGATAAAGAACGTTATAACATCAAGGATAAAGATAATGTCCCATCTCGACATATCCGAAAGAAGACTGCCGCAGGATGGCAGGATAAAGCTCAAGTTAGGCGACAATAGGGAGATAGATTTCAGGGTATCAACTCTTCCAACCCTGTTTGGTGAAAAGGTTGTGATGAGACTGCTTGACAAATCCAATCTGCATCTTGATCTTGCAAGGCTCGGGTTTGATGAAAAACCCTTGCATGACTTCCTTGAGGCGGTAGAAAAACCATACGGCATGATACTTGTTACAGGACCTACAGGCAGCGGTAAGACAACTACCCTGTATTCATCCCTTTCCCAGTTGAATAAGCCCGGAGTTAATATTATGACAGCGGAGGACCCTGTAGAATATAACTTTTTCGGCATAAATCAGGTGCAGATAAAAGAAGAGATCGGGCTTACCTTTGCCTCAGCGCTCAGGTCTTTTTTGCGACAAGACCCTGATATAATTATGGTCGGCGAAATAAGAGACTTTGAGACAGCAGAGATAGCTGTTAAGGCAGCCTTAACCGGACATCTTGTGTTGAGCACCCTGCATACAAATGATGCGCCCAGCACTATAACCAGGCTTGTCAATATGGGCATAGAGCCTTTTTTGGTATCGTCGTCGGCTATACTTATACTTACCCAGAGACTTGTAAGAAAAATATGCGAAAACTGCAAGGAAGAGCAGGAGATTTCAGAGACGTCCCTTCTTAAGATAGGTTTTCCGCCCGATAAGATTAAAGAGATAAAGGCTGCAGCAGGAATGGGCTGTCCTGAGTGCAACAGAACAGGATATAAAGGAAGGATAGCCCTTTATGAAGTGATGCCTGTAAAGGATGAACTCAAGGAACTTATATTACAGGGAGCATCAGGAGCAGACATAAAAAAAGAGGCCATAAGACTCGGCATGTCTACACTACGCCAGAGTGGTATTAAAAAGGTAATGGATGGCGTTACAACAATAGAAGAGATATTAAGGGTCACCTTTGAAGACTGAGTTCACTTGATAAGGAATGTGCAAAGCAAAATGTAGAGCATAGATTAACAAAACCCTATACACCAAAAACAAATGGTATGGTGGAGAGATTCAATAGTGGGGTCGAAGAGATACTTCAAAGGAATAGATTTGATAATTATAATAAACTAATAGAATCACTTAATTATTATTTAAAATGTTATAATCATTTTAACAAACAAAAAGTTTTAGACTACAAAACACCAGCAGAAATGATAAGATATTGGCATGAAAAAAAGCGGGAAATATTTAAAGAGGGCATAGATATTTCGTCCTATAATCTATGTCAACCTGGCACTTAATATTTTAACTTATTTACAGATTAAAATACCAATTAAGGATTTTTTCGCCAAAAAACATTGTGGTGAGCGACCCAAAGGCAAGGAATGGACCGAAAGGTATTTTCGTTTTTCTGCCCTTTCCTCTAAAAACCATAAGAAATATGCCGAATATTGAACCTGCAAGGCTGCCGATAAATGTTGTCAGCAATACTCCTTTCCAGCCCATAAAGGCGACAATCATTGCCATCATCTTTATGTCGCCGCCTCCCATGCCGCCCCTGCTTAAAACAGCTATAAAATAAAACAGCCCCCCGCCTAAAAACAGTCCGGCAATTGAATTTTTAAAACCAACAATTGAGAGACTAAAGGGGTCGGGCAATAAAAAAGATGCTGACAGAAGTCCGATTGCAATGCCGGGAATTGTAATAATATCAGGTATTATCTGAAAGTCTATATCAATAAAAGTTATTGCAATCATCGCTGATACAAAAACAAAGAGAAATGGCAGATGCCAACCCAGTCCAAAGAAATAAAAGACTGCAATGTAAAGAATGCCGTTAAGCAATTCCACTGCCGGATAGCGCATTGAAATCTTTTCATCGCACTTCCTGCATTTGCCTCTTAAAAATATATAGCTCAATATAGGAATATTATCGAGGGGTTTAATGGGAGTGCTGCAAGCAGGACATGAAGACCGCGGGCTTATAATTGACATATTCCTTGGCAGTCTGTAAATGCAGACATTAAGAAAGGAACCGACAATCAGACCGAATATAAAACTGAATATAAAAAAGATAGGATCAAAATAATACATTACTGCTGCCCCTTACTTATTATCTCTGTGCCGATGCCTTCTTTTGTGAATATCTCAAGCAGGAGGCAATGGGGAACTCTGCCGTCAATAATGTAGGTTTTTTTTACTCCTGCCTCAAGAGCATCCAGACATGCCTGCACCTTAGGTAGCATTCCTCCTGAAATAACGGCTTTGTCAATCATATTACCGATGCCCTTTTTATCAACGGATGATACTATATTTTCATTGCTATCCTTTATGCCCGGCACATCTGTAAGAAGTATAAGCTTTTCAGCTTGCAAAGCACTGGCTATAGCCGATGCAACATAATCGGCATTTATATTATACGTCTCACCTGCACCTCCGGCGCCTATAGGGGATATAACAGGAATAAATCCATCACTTTCAAGAGCCTTTAAAATATCAGGTGCAACATCTTCAACCTCTCCTACAAGTCCAATGTCAATCAACTTCACTTGTCCTGTCTCTGACTTTTTTCTTACGACCTTTTTTTTAGCCTTTATAAGACCTCCATCTTTTCCGCTTAAACCTACTGCCTTGCCTCCGTGTCTGTTTATCAGAGCAACAATCTCTTTATTTATAAGCCCTCCTAAAACCATCTCTACAATATCCATAGTCTCTTTGTCTGTAATGCGCTGACCCTGAACAAAGGCGGGTTCCTTGCCCATCATCTTCATGGTTGCGCTTATTTTAGGGCCGCCTCCGTGAACAATCACAGGTCTGATGCCAATGAAGTTTAAAAGCACAATATCCTGTGCAAATGAATTTTTAAGTTCATCCTCAATCTGTGCAGCCCCGCCGTATTTAATAACAAATGTCTTTCCGTAAAAATTACGGATATACGGCAGTGCCTCAATAAGTATGTTTGCTTTTTCAATAAGTTTTTCCATTTGGTCTGTTATATGTATCATATTTTTATCATGCTTACCCACTCAAAAAATAAAGGTTCTTTCTCATATTGAGTGGGTAAGTCCCCTCCTTTATAAGGAGGGGTGGGGGTGGTAATTTGCTTAATTCGCTCTGCTATATTTAACAAAATGTCCGATACTATACTGCCTTCTGAATTTATAGCCTTCCATTTGCTTGCCCTTTAATCTGCTCCACAAAATAACTTCTGCCAAAGGCATATTGCTTCTTAACGCCTTCCGCTTAGCCATCTGGTCGGTCCTATTGAATATCTCTGTTATAAAACCACTCCTATCCTCCCCTTCTAAAGGGGAGGATTCTTAATATGTTACCCACTCAGTTTGAGAAAGAACCATATTTTTATTCTCATTATATTACAAAACCTACTGTCATAAAATTGTAATAAACTTATGTGTTACTAACAAAATGCTAATATAAACATATAGAAATGATAATCTCTATAGATTGGCTATTTATAAAGATTTACGGGGTAGTTCAGCCATCATACAATCCTCGCTCTATCCCCTTGAGGCGTAATAAAACTTGTCCCTAAAAAACCGTTTTCATAAAAATCCGACAACAGACAGAAGACAACATTTGTATTGACCCATTCATCAGCTTTGCTAAATATCCTCTTAAGTGCATTTAGCCTTTCTGTCGTAGCGCACAGAATCATAGTAAATCTGTGCTGTTTAATAACCTTTTCCAGCACTTCTGCTGCATAGATAGTGCCGTTATCATATTCAATATAAATGGCCTTTTCTTTTTCTGCGCCTGCGACATTGAGTATCAATTTTACGAGAAGGTCAGGAAATGCCTGACCTTTAGTTTTTTGAAAACGCTGCTTGAGAGTTTTTTCATCCATAATAGAAAAGCCATATCCTGTCTTATTCGCCTCTTTTTTAATTGCTCTTACTATAGAAGTAACGGCTATTTCGTGTGACGCTTCGGACTTATCCGGGAGTCCTAATCTGACATGCTCAGGTAAATATCCTATAGAATTAAGCACTAACCGAGCCTTTTTGTTCAGGGCATATAAGCTATATCGCTCCGGTCCTGTTATGTTGTGATAACAATTTGACATGACATAACCACTTTTACGCAAGTCTGCTAATCTATTCAAAAGTGCTGATTTGGTTATTTTTTGCCACCCCATTCTTTTTAAAACTGTCAATATTTCACTTAAAAGAGCGGGTCCGCTTGATAAAAACCTTAATATATCTTTATCCCTGCCAGTAATCACTACTTCTGTTATTTTTTTTCTTTTCATGCAAATCTCGGCTCTGGAAGCTCCACTGCCTGTACTATAATAGACAATCAGGGGATGAGAAAGAGCTGCCTCCTTATTAAAATTAAAATATTTTGACTATTTACGGCTTATGTATTCGCCATACAAATAATAACCTTGTGCATTAGCATATTGCGGGTTTTCAACAACTACAGCACCGCCAATATTATTTACAAAAGAAACTCCGCCGCCGCCTATGATTACTTCATCTACGATTTTCTTCGTTTCTTTCAGAGCATTGGAGTAATTTTTTATTGCTCTTTGTATCTGCTCGATATAGAATTCGTTTACAAGATGCGATACATCAAGCACATATTCCTGCCCGAAATGATGAAAGCGGCCATGCTTAATTAGTTTTTCGACAGTTTCGTCACCACCAATAAATGATCCATATGTCCTGCTAAACAATTTTAACACCTCGTCATACAGTTTTTTAACACCTATGGGATAGCTTTTTGCTGATCCATCCAAAAACTTACCTTCTGAGAAGAATACAAAGTCTAAAGTATAGTAGCCTATATCTATAACCGCTACGTTTTTGTTTTTGCTGCCAGCGTTGTTACCGATATGGCTGAAATAGACTCCTGCCCCCTGCGGTATATACTTTATAGTCCCCGGAACCACAATAGTTCTTTTTTTTGCATCGCTCAGTTGAATTCTATAAAGTTTTTGTATTAGCTCTTGTGCTTTTGCCTCGTTATATAAAGCAGGCGGGAGTCCTAAAACAAGAGATTGCGCCCAAACACCTGTTTTTTGCAAAGCATATCCGAGCAATGCAAAATATTCGTTACTGCCAACAAAATCATCGCTTACTGTAAAATTACCGGATACATATTGACTTGCGTCACTTCCTACGGTATATGCTTTATCGTTCACATGCACAGTTACAATAGGCTCGCTGTTAAATATAGCTCTTGGAACATATCCAGTTGCAATTGTAGGAAATAGCACACGGACAGGTTCACCGTTTTTAATAGTAAATACCTTTGTATATCCATATCCAATATCAATACCTATGCTTATAGCACTCATGATTTAAAACCTCCATTATTTGAAATGTTTAAAATGAAAATGCGTCTTTAAAATCTAATCCACTGTCTTTGGCTTTTACTTCTTCTGCTTGGACATCTGACACGCCTTTATTGCTATTGTCGCTATTAGATATTTTAGTTATGTTAGTTTTTTGAAGAATCCTAATAGCAGCAGCTATATACTCTCCTCTTAAAGGCCGTGGAACCTCTTCAATGGATTCAATTACATCTTGATGCTTTTCATGGTTGAGTCCAAACCTATAGTATTTTTTCTTCATTAAGATTTTGGGCTCTGAATGCTCTACGAAGCAAAGAAGCCTGTCCCCCTTTCTATTTAAATTATATCTCTCAAATAGAGAGATATTACGTGACACCATTTGCCTTTTTAATTAATATTACCTTTAAGGTTACATAAGGTAACGAAAAGTCATTAAAAGTAACGAGAAGTCATATAAGGTAATGTAAAGTTATATAAGGTAATGTAAAGTCATTAAGCGTAATAAGAAGTCATTATATGAAAAAAGAAGTCATTAAAAGTAACGAGAAGTCATATAAGGTAATGTAAAGTTATATAAGGTAATGTAAAGTCATTAAGTGTTAATAAGATAAAGAATTATCTTTTTAAAGAGTTAATTAGTCGAAAATAAGAAAGTGCCTCAAAGATGGCTCGGCAAGTATTCATTAACACCTAAAGGAAGGCGATAAAAATAAAAGTTTAGCAAAAATTCCGAATTCGGAAAAATTGCTAAACTTTCAAGAAGCAGATACTACACACACAATAGGACTTACCCCCTGATTTACCCCGTAATGTTCCTCCGATTTACCCGCTGATTTACCCCGTGATTTTACTAGCGATGCCTAAAAACCATAAATTGCATATTTCCCTTTATATTTCAATCGGTTCTACGATTGCTAAAAGGACTGATTACTACCCTTGTTTTGTTTTCTATTGTTGTTTTGATATTGTTTTGTTCTTTGCTTTTGTGTCCTTTTATTTTTACTCTCGTATGTCGCCACTTCTTGCCTATCTTTTTTTATTTACTGTTCTTAACTTTCTATTCTGTCATAATATTTTTTACCTTATACACTATATTTTGTCCTATTTCTTTTCTTTTGATTCCTTCTCTCTGTATTCCATTAATCTATTCTATTTCTTTACTATTCCCTTTTTTACCTCTTTATCCTTTCTCTCTTCTTTCTTTGTCCTTTCTCTATACTTTCTCTCTTATATTTTCTGCAACACTAACTATAACTACTTAATAGCCTTACATTATCTTTCTTTTAGCTGTATATTTCCTTTATATTTCAATCGGTTCTATGATTGCTTTACTACTCTGATTTTATTCCCTTGCCTATACTGCTACCCATTTAATAACCATACATACAATTACTATCTTAAAGCTGCTTATCATGCTTTCTTCAAACAATGAAGCTGGTTTTTTGTTAGTATAAAATGATGCTGTTGCTTTAGTATACATATAGTTCTGGCGTTCTTTTAGCATACTAAAATATGAGCTATATTTATGTTTAAGTTGCCTTGCCTCCGTGTAGTTTATTTCGTCATTTATGATTTTATCTCGTAACTGTAGATATTCAATCACTGTTATGCGGTATACATGAAAGGGGTTATACGGACTGTTAGGATCGTCTTCCGTATTGCCAGGATTTGCGTAGAATACCATAATTCCTAATATCCAAAGATATGCTGCTTGTATTAATTGCATTAAAGTGTCCATTTCTGCCTCCTTGTTATATATATACGGTGAAAAATAGGAAAAGTCAAGTGCCTGATAAGAAATAATTTATATATGGTCAGGTTACTATAAAGAAAGGCGAGGCTATAGAATGCTTATAAAAAGAGCCGGACTTACGGTGCGTGCAGGCACTAAAGAGAAGGAGTTGGCGGTTATGGCATGGGGATTTTTATAAGACGGAAGTGTCTTGATATATTGAGCGTGTCGCTTGGCAATTAGGAGTCCTATAGTGCATGGAAGGGTTTTTTAGAATATATGGCAAATGGCAATAAGGGAGGGGGATAACAAAACCCATGCTTACAGTAGTTGATGGCTATGCTATGCTTATCAAGGCAGTAAAAGAGATGTTTCATTGGCTCTGATATACGGTGAACATGCACGAGAGACAGCAGAGATATTCAAAAAAGCGTGGGGCGCCAAACATATCAGCTAACAGAATGTATGATTACGGCATCAAAAATTCAGAGGATTGCAGCTTAAGCAGGAAAATGAAACTTTGCAGAAATGACTTGATATTGCCATTTTAAAGCATAGTCCCATGATTTACCCCCTGATTTACCTCGTAATGTTCCTCCGATTTACCCCCTGATGAACCCCGTAATGTTACTTTTCTAATTCCATATAAAACAATAAGTTAATGCAATAATGGCTTTGGATATGACTTTAGATGTTGGTTGATTTAACCTTAATTTTTAAAACCATTAGTGAATCAATGCTTGAAATTTATAACTCATTGAAAACATTGATAAGTCATTTGTGAACCTCTCAAGGAATGATGTTATTAATAGAGGGTAATTTGCTTGAGAAATACAGCTTAAAAAACAATAGGTTATGTGTTTTGCTCTTGACAGCAGGCTTGATTCTCGTTATACTATATATAGTTTAATTTAATTTTTATATATCTCTCATTCTCACCCTTCATCTCCTCGTTTACCTCTTCTTTGCTTGTCTCTCCCTTTTTCATCTCTTTTGCCCTCTTCTTTATCCTTTCCTTTATCCTCTCCCGCTCCCTCTTGTATTCCATTAATCAATTTTACTTCAACTTTTACTCTTCCCCTTTTTCATCTCTTTTATCGACACTTCAGTATTTCTCATTTTGCCTTTCAAACACCACTTCTATACATATCATCTTGAACTCCTTTAAGCTACTTACCACCTCAAACACCTCGCCCTTTCAATACTCTGCCTTTTCTTATTTCACCTTACCACGAAGACATTATCAGCCAAGCTATTTTTATATTTAAGAATATTAATGGCACTACCCCGCTTTCTATGATTCCGCTTATCCACCAACTTTTGATGTTATCTTCACTATAGCTTTTAGCAGCATTTAATGCGGAGGGCTGTATCTTGCGTAATTTCTTATAATGGCGTTCACACGAATCTCCCTATTAAGGGCGATTCTACAAAAAATAGCTAACTCAAAAGAGCGGAGATGTGTTGCCTTTGGCAGCCTCTCCGCCTTTGTTTTTTAGGAGGTGTTTATTATGAATATTTGCAAGTGCAACAAATGCAAGGTTTAAGAATCAGGAGTCGGTGAGTTTAAAGCATATTAAAGATATCTTTAGCTTCTTTAAGTCTAATGGGAGTTAGCCTCTCAGCTTCTTCAATGCTGATACCTTCTTTAATAAGCGATTCAAAAACTGCCATTTCCTCTTCTTCCGAAGTCATGTCTTCAGTAAAAATTATTAACCCCTTTCCCCCGGCTGTTTGTATAAATTCCTGCAACATAACCTCTGCTTGGGGGTTAATAATTTTTACCCTGTTTCTTATGTCCTCTCTCTCTGCCATATCTTATTTATAGGCAGATGAGGGAGAAAAGTCTAAAGGGTCACGTATTTATAAATGCATGACCCTTTAGCAGCACAGTTTCTACAAGCGTCATTGATGCTTTGAGGCTGGCTGTTGTTTTTGGAGGTGTTTTATGAAAAAGCGGTTCAAAAGAGTTGTCCGGATTACCAACCCTAATCTCAGGATTCTGGTTGATAGGGCTTTTACAAAATTAGTAGACTTCAGTTATGAGGTTAGGCTTACAAAAGAATATCGGAGCGACGCTCTTACATTCTTTGGGCTGGATATTGTCGACCTGAAATTCTTAAGGTCTGACATTCATGAAGCCTTCCGTCAGGCTCAATCCTCGTCTTCGTAAATAGTCTTAACCTCTTCTCTTGCTATTTCCTCTGATTCCTGCAGAGAAAGCCCTTGAGAAACCAGATCACTTACCCTGTCAAACTCGTATTCTTCAGGAGATTTATCCACATCAACAATCTCTATCCCTTTGAGGATTGTATCCTCTTCTTCAGGGGTGAGATTCCTGCCTTTTTCTTCTTTCATGGCAAGGCGGAAGGATTCTCTGATGTCCTCCAGCAGTCGCCTTGTTGTCTCGTCGTTTAAAAGTTCTATTCTCCGCTTGCGACGGTTGTCTCTTAATGTCCCCATGTTTTATTTATAGGGGGATTGCTCTGAAAAGTCAAGAGCAGCCTTTGGCTGCTTAATAATTCAAGTTCGTTAGGGAGGCATTATGTTAATAAGAAAAGTTTTATACAAAGTTTTATTAAAAGACGTACTCGCCCCAATAAGAACATTAGGGATAGGGTCGGTAGGATGGAAACTGCGCTTTCTTCCTTTCATTTATATAGAAAGGGGGTTTAGTGGTTATCGCCTTGAATTGGCAGACCCTATGGCAGCAAAAATAGGGCAAAGGGAGATTATAATCCCTGAGGTTTTAGCAAGACCCATCCGTAGGTTAATTGTATTTTTAGAACACGAACCTGCTGGCTTAAAGGAGCCAGAACCAAAAAGGGTCTCGTATTTTGAGGTTGACCCTGATGGCAACGCTCGTCATGTTGACAACCGGGACAATCCCAAGAATCTCCCTACAAAAAAATAGCTAACTCAAAAGAGCGGAGATGTGTTGCCTTTGGCAGCCTCTCCGCCTTTGTTGTTTTAGGAGGTGTTCATTATGGGATTTTTTATTGAGATCCCGCTTACAGAGCAGGAACTCAAAGAAGTAGAAGTCTACCACGAGACTTGTTTTGAATATAACGAGTCTTGCGGAGAGAGCATCCCCGTGGGGACACGGGTAGTCAAAATCGTCCGTTTGGGCGATATTGGCTTCCTTGTCCACGGCAACAGGGCGTTTGCGCACTGCTGCTATGGGGGTGATCTCTATAAGGATATTCTCGAAGTAATTGGACCCCGTCTACATTACGTGGACGGAAGGCCAGTTAGAGTAGAGGTGCGTTAATCCTTATAGGACACCTAAGCGGAAGGGAAAACTGTCCGCCCGGCTTTGCTCAAAGCCGCTGAAATGAAGGCAGCCGCCTTATGGTGAGGTAGCTGCGAATGAAATTTGAGAAACCATGCCACATAAGCCCTCAATACTTACCTCTTTCTTTGAAAGAAGTAAGTAGAGGCAGCGGGCAAGGAGAAT
>DBNT01000065.1 GCA_002299835.1 Nitrospiraceae bacterium UBA665
AGTCTATCTCTATTTTTCGGTGAATTCAGTATAACCCAAATCCAGCGATAACTGCTTCAATATGCTGTCATTGCGAGCATCCGAAGGGTGCGTGGCAATCTTGTGCAAAAAGACAAGATTCCTCGCGGAGTTTATCCCGAACGAAAAGGACAAGATTCCTCACTTCGTTCGGAATGACAGAGTGAGGGGCTCGGAATGACAACTTTTATCGCTGGATTTGGGTATAATTAAACATGCTTAAGAAAGCAGTGCAATCAGAAATTCGTACCCCGTGTTCCGTATCCGTGTCCGTTAACGAATAACGAATAACGGACACGATTCACGGGATCTTGCAGGCTTGCCGGCCTGTTAGATAAATAATATATGCCTACGGAATATAAAGAAATCGTCGAAGGATATAAGTCTGTCCAGGTTGAAAAACTAATCTCCGGCACGCGTCTCGGCTTTGATGTATATATCAGAGACGGCGGCATTATAAAAATCCTGTTTAACAAAGGCATGGTTTTTACAAATGCTGCAAAAGAAATTCTTTCAGAAAAAGGCATTTCTGAAGTTTTTATTTCTGGCAGGGATGTTTCTGAATTTAATTTATATTTTTCAAAGCACAAGCCTCCTTCGGATGAAAGTACAGCTACAGTGTTTAAAAAATATTCTTTTTACAAAGAAAAACACCACCCTATAGACAAAACGCTTATTATTGCCGGCGCGAAAATAAACTTCAGCCTTTTTGCCTTAAACAGATTCACATTTGAAACCATTATAGAAGCCTCTGAAGGCTCCCCTGCGGCTATAGATGAAAAAGCATTGAATGTTACCGGTGATATTGTAATAAAACAGCAGGATATCCCGCTGTATCATGAATATTTAAACTCATTATTAACTTCCAGCAATATTATTTCTAAAACGGAGCACACAAATCTTAAAGCTGTCGCTATAAAGGAAAATTCTAAGATGATAATAAAAGACCTTCTTGACAATCCAAGAAGCGGTGCGAAAATAAAAGAATCTAATATTCTTGTCAATAACATGATTGACTGCATAATGGAAAAAAAAGATGCCATATACGATCTGTTATCGCTCAGAAATCATGATTATTATACCTATACACATTCTGTTAATGTAGCCGTTCTATCGGTCGGACTTGGCATTGCGATTGAACTGAAAAGAGATAATGTGGAAAAGTTGGGCATGGGAGCAATGCTGCATGATATTGGCAAAAGCGCTGTGCCTCATGAAATATTAAATAAACAGGGCAAACTCACTGATCCGGAATATAGGGCAATACAGAGTCATGTCATTGAAGGAGAAAAGATAATCCGTGACCATAAAGAAATATCTGAGGAGTCATTGCATCCGGTTCTGCAGCATCACGAAAAACTGACCGGGAAAGGCTATCCTTTTAAACTGACCGGTAGTGAAATAAAATTATTCGGCAGAATAACAGCTATTGCAGATTGCTATGATGCATTAACAACCCAACGACCTTACAAGTCGGCTTTTACCCCGTTTTATGCTTTATCTTTAGTGTCAAAAGAGACCGGTGACTACGATTCAGATCTCCTGAAGGCATTCATAAAAATGTTAGGAAAAATAAAATAGTGTAAAGCGTCAAAGTGTCAGCGTATCAATATTTACCCTAATCCTGTAACAAGCACCATCATTAAAGCAAAGCCCAGCATAGATCCCAATGTTGCTATATCAGTATTGCCGCTTCTTTGAGACTCAGGGATAATGTCCTCTATTACGACAAAAATCATGGCTCCTGCTGCAAAGCCTAAAGCATAAGGCAGTATTGGCTCTATAGCCATAACAGCTACTGCGCCTAAAACACATGCGGTTAATTCAATAATCCCTGATAATTGACCATACCAAAAGCTTTTAAATCTCCCTATCCCTTCCCGTCGTAGTGCAAATGAAACTGCTGCGCCTTCAGGCATGTTATGTAGCGCTATACCAATAGCAAGGGCTACAGCGCCTGCTACTGATGCTGCCGGCGCTCCTGCGCCTGCTGCACCAAAGGCAACCCCGACTGCTAGTCCTTCAGGGATATTGTGAAGGGCAACTGCTAAAACCAATAAGGTGGTTCTCCTCCATGAGGTTTTAAGCCCCTCTGCCTCTTCTGTTTTAAACCCAGGATGCAAATGCGGTAGTATTTGATCAATTATTCGAAGGAATGTCCCTCCTAAAATAAAACCTGTTAAAGCCGGAAGCCATTCTGGAATGTTTTTTTCTGCTGACATCTCTAAAGCTGGCGCAAGTAATGACCAAAAACTTGCAGCAATCATAACGCCGGCTGCAAAGCCGAGCATCCCATCAAGAACCTTTCTGTCTATCTCTTTTTTTATAAATACGCCAAAAGCGCCAATAGAAGTTCCAAGCCATGAAAAGCAAGCGGCAAGAAATGCCTGCATTACAGGGTGGAGGTCTTTTATTATCTCTATAATATTCACCTGAAAATACCTACCTATCTGATTTCTAATTCATCCCCTCTTGTGCCGACTTGTCGGCATATGGGTTTCATATGAAGATGCCAATTCTTATATTATGAGGCTCTTGCAAAAGT
>DBNT01000161.1 GCA_002299835.1 Nitrospiraceae bacterium UBA665
AACTCGGAAAATACAAGGTTTCAGGCCGAAAGGAAAAGAAAAGGGTCAGGTCTACACTCTTGACAAATCGAAGGATCTATGATACTAATGATGAAAAGAACAGATAGTTATTTCAGGAGTATCTATGGCAAGGCCGTTGCGAATCGAGTACAAAGGAGCTTATTACCATATCACATCGAGGGGCAATGAACGAAAGGAAATATTTAAGAAAGACAGTGATTGCGAGAAACTCCTCTCTTATTTTGGCACAGCAAAAGAACGATATGGGGCAGTTATCCATGTCTATTGTCTTATGAGCAACCATTATCACCTTTTATTAGAGACACCTATGGGGAATCTTTCTCAGATCATGAGGCATATAAACGGTGCCTACGCAGCATACTTTAATACAAAGAGGCAAAGGGCAGGACATCTTTTCCAAGGAAGATATAAGGCAATACTTGTTGACGCAGATGAATATGCAGGGGGGCTTTCAAGATATATCCATCTGAATCCCCTTAGGGCAGGTATTGTAAGAAAGCCAGAGGAATACCAGTGGTCAAGTTATCAATACTACATCGGCAAGAAGAAGATACCCAAATGGCTTACCGTGGACTTTATTCTTGGCTATTTTGGGGGTAAAACAACAACGGCAAAGGAGAAATACAGGGAGTTTGTCAATGCCTTAATAGACAAAGAATATGACAACCCACTAAAGGATGTCGTAGCATCAACCATTTTAGGTGGAATTAGTTTTGTTAATGAGATAAGGGACAAATATCTAAGGGGTAAAAAGGCTGACCGTAACCTACCTGCCTTAGCAGAGCTAAAGAGGATACCGATAGAGGAGATCATAAATGAGGCAGAAGTAGTATTTAGTGAGGACAAGGGGTTATGGAAGAAGGCTGCTATTCATCTATGCCATAGATATAGTGGAAGGACACTAAGGGAGATAGGGTCTTATTTTGACATAGGTGAGTCGGCTGTATCACAGACAAGTCGTCGGTTTATCGCAGCAATGAACAAGGATAAAAAACTGAGTAAAAAGATGAAGAATATTTGCAACAGGCTAAAATTGTGCAATGTGTAGACCTGACCCCTTCTGTTCTTCTGTTGCTTCTTAGCTGAGTTATGGCGAAAGAGAATGAGATAATTTTGGCAAATTAGATAAAAACCTGATATGATAAAGAAACAGGAGAAACAAGAGGAACAAAATGAAAAAGGTTGTTAAAGGTAAATTTACGAGTGGCATTATTCGCCTTCCTGAAGATTTTGAACTGGATGAGGATGCTGATGTGTACTTGATTGTTGAAGAGAAAGAAAAGAATTTTTTGGAAGAAACATTTGGCATATGGATAGATGAGCCTGATTATATTGCAAAACTCAGAAAGGAAAGCGAAGCGAGGCTAAAAGGGCTTGGAATTAATTGAGCCAGTAGTGATAGATTCTGATATTTTGGTTGACCATCTCAGAGGATTTCAGCCTGCCAATGTCAAGACAGAAAAAAGGGTTGTATTTGGTGAATTAGCCTGCAGGCATCTCCATCCTCATGGTTATTATAGTAAGCAATTAGAAGCAATTAGGGACACATCCCATATTGAAGATTCCATGCAGCAAGCTGCTGGGAATACGCTCGCTATCCATTTAATGAAGACTCTCTTTAAAATCCATTTCAAAAATATCCTTTCCACTTGTCCGATAACTACTTAGTTTTGCCTAAGAGCTTGATTTAGGGCTGTTCTCTTTAATTGCAGCACAGACGTATGAGTGGTTTAAAGGGCATTATATGCTTGATGCGAGGATGTAGGGTAAAATATATATTGAATGGGTATACATGGGACATGGGGCCGGTCTTACTATGATTATGGTATAATTTATAAAGATAAGGCATAGAGGTACGATATACAGGAGGTATATTTTGATTTTGACGAAAAAGCAACAGTTGCTGAAGAATTTGGAGAGGCTTCCGGAATCTGATGTTCGGGAAATATTAGATTTTGCAGATTTTATCGTGTCACGACGCTCCAGGATGAAAAAAATTCCTTCGAAAAAGAAACTTTCACCTGAAAAAGACCCTGTCTTAAAACTTATGGGCATAGCAGATGTTGAACCTTTTGCAGACAAGATTGATAGGGAACTGTACGGGTAATGAAAGAAAAGCTCTTTATTGATACATGGGGCTGGATTGTTATTCATAATAAACGTGAGCCAAGACATGGCGAGATAAATTCTTTTTATAGAAATTTTCGTGTACATGGAGGGGGAATCTATACTACTGATTACATTCTTGATGAAACATTAACATTACTTTTTCGTCGATTACCTTTCTCTTTGGCAATAGAAGCAATGAATGTTTTGAATAATGCCATTGATGAGGGATATATAAATATAGAGTGGATTACACCGCAGCGGTTTGAAAAAGCAAAGGAATTTCGGCTGAAATTTCAAGACAAGCCAGACATTTCCTTTACTGATTTGACATCAATGGTGGTTATGAGTGAAATGAAAACACTTTCAATTCTCACAGATGATGACCATTTTATTCATGTGGGCATGGGATTCAAAAAATGGCATGGAAAAGCCTGATGGAACTCCACAGCCAATGTGTTAAGGTATAAAAAATGAGGTAAATCATGCATGGAATGAAAGAAATAATACAGGAAGCAGAGTCCCTTCCTATCGAAGAAAGGGCTATAGTTGTAGATTCGCTGCTCCGTTCTCTTAATCCTATATCTACAGAGATTGATATTGAATGGATAAAAGTTGCTAAACGTCGGCTCGCAGAGTTACGCTCTGGCAGTGTGAAGGCTGTTCCAGGGGCCGATGTGTTTGCAAAAATTAAAGAGCGCTTCGAGAAATGACCTTTTCATTATTCTGGCTGTAATGCATCTGCGCCGACATCCCGATTATTGGAAGCAACGAACAAAATAAAGAACAAAATAAACCTGCTTCCCCGTTGCCTCATTTAAAAAT
>DBNT01000074.1 GCA_002299835.1 Nitrospiraceae bacterium UBA665
AAATTCTAAAACTGTTCCCTCTCCAAACTTATTTTTAAAGTTCCTTAAATGGATTAGGTCCTATTTCCTCAATCCTTGCTACAAAATTATTAATAATCTCTGGAAGTTTATCATATTCTGATATAGACACCTGAATAAGCTGACATCTGTCTGATTCAAGCTGAAGTTTATCAAGCGTCTCTTTCACCTTGCTAAAACGGTAGTTTGCAAGTTCGCTGCCTTTTACAAAATGGCATTGATAGTTTTCTCCATACTTGCAGCCAATCAATACAAGCCCGTCTATCCCTCTGGAAAATGCATCACTAACCCAGACGAGATTTGTAGAACCGAGACATCTAACAGGTATAATCCTGACATTCGGATTAATCTTACTGCGTTTAATAGCCGCGCTGTCAAGTGCAGGATAGGCATCGTTTTCACACGCCAGAACAACTATCCTGAACTCGTCCTCAGACACCTCTATGCCTTTTATCATTGATCCGACTATATCTACGCTGAAATCTTTGAAAGATACAATCCTTTCAGGACACGCCCCTACGCATGTTCCGCATCTGCGGCAGCGGTTTATCCTAAAAAAAGGCGTTCCTTTTTCATCCTCATCAATTGCGCCAAAAGGACATTCCTCTGTGCATCTCTTGCAGGAAGTGCATTTGATCATCAGAGGATCAGGGAATGTTGTATCCCATGCCCTCGGATGAACAGCTATGCCTTTTGCCACATGCTCAACACATTGTATAGCTTTTAAAGCTGCGCCAGATGCATCAATAGACGCCTCGTTCATATTCATTGGCTGTCTTACGCATCCTGCGGCATAAATGCCTGTTCTTCTTGTCTCATATTGAAAGCATATGAAATTGGAGTCTGCAAAGCCGTATGCTCCTTCAAGTGAAGGCATTTCAGGACCCTGTCTGTAAGTAAGATTTAATATAAATTCTGGTTTTGGAGTTTCTTCTAAATATTTGTTCTTTGCTTCATCTCCCTGTTTACCCGCTTCGGCCAGTCCGTCAAGATATTCCTGAGATGCCCTCGTTGCAGGCACAATACCCGTGGCAAGCACAACAAGATCTGCCTCCACCTTTATCTTTTCACCAAGAAGGGTATTTTCTGCTTCAATATAAAGGTTGCCATTGCTTGCCTCGGTTATGCCTGTTACATCAGCCTTTGTTAATAAAACACCAGGGTCATTCTGCATATTCTTATAGAACAGCTCGCTCTGTCCCGGAGTTCTGATGTCTTTGTAAAATATCATCGCGATTGCATCGCTGCTTTTCTCTCTGACATACTTTGCCTGTTTGAGAGATGTTGCACAGCAAAAGGACGAGCAATAAGGCAGATGATTGGGGTCTCTTTGCCCTGCGCATTGAATAAACGCAACCTTCTTTGCCTCTTTGCCATCTGAAGGCCTTGTTATTTTTCCTGTCTTTGCAATCTCTTCCATCTGCACATTTGTTATAACATTTGGATTGCCATAGCCGAGATGTCCGAGTTTTCCTGCATCATACGGCTGCCAGCCTGCTGCTACAATAAATGCGCCTGCCCTGATTGTCTCGCTTGAGCCGTTTGTTCTTATGGTCACATCAAAAAGCCCTGGCTGTCCATCTGTCTTTTCTATAATAGATGATTTGTAAATCTTTATATTCGGATGCGATTCAACTGCCTTGATCTTATCAAAAATCTGCGGCTCATCAAGCTTATCATAGGGATATTGCCTCGGTGTCTCTTTATAAAGCTTTGCAGACCATCCGCCCAGTTCAGCTTGTTTTTCAACAAGCACGACCTGATAACCAGCTTCAGCAGCCTCAATCGCCGCTGTCAGCCCTGACATGCCGCCGCCGATAACAACTATTGTATTGCTAAGATCTTGAAGTATATTAGGTTTGGGCAGGTCGCCTTTCTGAGTCTTGATAATTCCCATCTTCATGTAATCTTCGGCTATGCTTTGTGTGGCAGCAGCATTAGGCTCCTGACTCCATGCAACAAACTCCCTGAGATTAGCTCTCTCTGTAATTGTGCCCGGAAAATCAAACTCTTCAAATTTGACACGCGGAGAGCATGCGCCAATTATAAGGGTGTTCGTCCCTTCTTTAACATCATTTTTTATCATCTCAAGCCCTGATGAACTGCACATTATATCATGTACCCTTACATCTTCAGGCTTTATCTTTGCATGCCTCGCAGAGGATTTAATCAGATTGTCTATATTAATGGATTCGCTGATGCTGCATCCCTTGCATATATAAACCCCGTATTTCTTCTCCATGTTTAATTAGACCTCCTTGCGCTCTGAATGCCTTTAATAGCAGCTCCTGTTGCATCCTGCACAGACCTTGCGACATCAACAGGACTCTTAAGAGTGCCCACAGCATAGATGCCTTTCTTCAATGAAGAGGGCACTACAAATCCTTCTGCTGTATATGATATGTCACCCTGTATCTTTGAGTCCTTCGTAGAAGGCACCATGCCTGCGGCAAGCACTACCATATCAAACTTCGCCTTTATCTTTTTGCCTAACTGCATATCCTCGGCTTCGACAATAACATCTTTTGTTTCAGGGTCTTCTGTAATCTTTGCAACCTTGCCCTTTGTAAATGATACTTTCGGATCATCCTTAACCTTCCAATAAAACTGTTCATATCTACCAGGTGTCCTTAAATCAATGTAAAAAATCCTCGCGGTTGAATCAGGATTCTGCTCCCTGAGATAGGTTGCCTGCTTCATAGATGCCATACAGCAGATATATGAACAGTACGGGAGATGATTCTCGTCCCTGCTGCCGGCGCACTGCACAAAGGCAATGTTCTGGACAGGCTTTCCATCAGAAGGTCTGAGTATCTTTCCAGATGTCGGGCCGTTTGGAGATGCGAGTCTCTCCATCATCATGTTTGTGATTACATTGGCAATCTTGCCGCCGCCGAGAATGTCAAGATTTGAGACATCATATAAATCCCAGCCAGTAGCGAGAACTATCGAGCCGACATTAAGGCTAATTGTTTCGGATTTCATGCTAATGTCAATAGCGTCATACTTGCATGCCTCAACACACTTAGCGCATGAGGCGCCCTTACAGTGCCTTCCGTCTATGACATACTTAAACGGAAACGCTTGATTATGAGCAATGTAGGCTGCCTTTGTTTTGTCCATGCCAAAATTAAATTCATTTGGCATTTCAACCGGACATGACTCGGCGCATGCATTACATCCAACGCACTTGTCATTGACAAATCGTGGACTTATCTTAACGGTAACATCGTAACTGCCTTCCTGCCCTGATATTTTTTCGACCTCTGCAAGTGTGTAAAATGTAATATCTGCGTTATTTTTAATCCTCTTAAAGTTTATCTCTAGCCCGCAATTTGGCGGACAAAGCTTTGGAAAATATTTATTGAGCTGAGTAACCTTCCCGCCAAGGAAAGGGGTCTTTTCAACAATAATCGCCTCTAACCCTGCCTCAGCTGTCTCTACAGCAGCAGTGAGGCCGCTGAACCCACCTCCTACAACAAGAACTTTTTTATTCTCCGCCATTATTTACCTCCTTAAGGGCAGCATGTGATTAGTGAAGTGCAAAATGCAGATTGCAAGGCGTAACATCGCATTTACGCCTTGCAATTTACAGTCTATAACTAAGTATTTTGGGAGGGCATTGCCCTCCCAAAAGCCGTCTTCAACTACGGAAACATCTGCACATAAGGAACCTTTTTAAATTCCCATGTGTTTGTCTCTGCATTGTACTTTGAGTTTGTAAAGCACTTCCAGTTTTCGTCATCAATCTTGTTGAAATCGCCTCTGTAGTAATATCCAGGATACCTTGACTCTTCTCTAAAGAGAATATGCCTTGCGTGCGCCTCAACAGAGAGAATTCTGTGATAGTTTTCAAAGCACCTTAATAACTCATGGAGGTCTTTTGCAGCCATTTTATTGCAGTCTTCTTTGAGCATCTCAAGTTTTTTAAGTCCCTCTTGAAGCATTGTCCTTGATGTCATATACCATGTTGCAGCCCCGCCAAAGTACTCATCAGCAATCTTCATTAATCTCAACTGAATCGCCTTTGGGCTGATATAGTTCGGGTTGACTTCTGGGTCCGTTGTATAGGTCTTATACTTCTCGTATACCTCAAACGGCAAGTATAGCTCAGCCGCAATCTCATCAATAGACATCTTTGGAGACGGCTTATAGTTTGGATGATCCAAAATATATGCCAATGCAGCCTTAGCTGCAAGTCTTCCCTCTGCGTGAGAACCTGATGAGAATTTGTGGCCAGATGCGCCTACAACATCGCCTGCCATGAAAAGACCAGGAACTGTTGACATCCTGTTATATCCCCAACTGTAATGCTCAGGTGTGCCCGGGATATCGCCAGGTCCGCTTACCCAGAATCCTGCGCAGCCTGCATGTGAACCGAGAAGATAGGGCTCTGTCGGCATAATCTCTGAGGGAACCTTATCCGGCTCGATATTATTTGCTGCCCAAATAGATGCCTGTCCGATAGCCATGTCAAGAAAGTCTTCCCATGCCTCAGCTTCAAGGTGCTTCATTTTCTTTTTGCCCTCTTTTTCACCGAGCTTTTCGATAAACTCCTTTCCCATAGCCTGCATAGCCTCATGAGTCCTCATAATGATTGGACCTTTGCCGTCTTTCATTGCCCTCATCATAAGATGATTTCTAATGCCTGTACCGAGACCCTTTGCATAATCTCCGTACCTGGCTATTGCATCATCAAGATATTCCTTGTTTGTGCAATAGTCCTCTCCGTAGCTGTCAGTTGCCTTTGCCTTAAAGAACAGAAACCATGCGCCAACAGGACCATATCCATCTTTAAAACGAGCTGGAACGAACCTGTTTTCCATTAATGTCATCTCAGCGCCTGCCTGCATTCCAAAGGCATAACCTGAACCTGAGCTAAACACAGGATACCAAGTCCTTCCCATGCCTTCGCCAACTGACCTTGGTCTGAAGCAATTAACTGCTCCGGCAGTCGTACAAATTATTGCTTTAGCCTTAAATGAATAAATCTTATTTTCTCTTGTGCTGAACCCAATAGCTGCTGCTACATTTTTCCCGTTTGCATCCATTACTGCCTTGACAATAAATACCCTTTCAAAATGGTTCTGAGCCATACCGGTCTTTTCTCTGTTAGTCTGGAGGGCCTTTTTTGCAGCTTCCGCAACGATGACCTTATATGACTCACCGTTAATCATTATCTGCCACTTGCCTGATCTTACAGGAACACCGCCGTCTTTAAGCATTGCCTTGCCAGCATCCCTTGCCTGAAAGCCGTCCAGTGAGAATCCGTCATCGCCCTTCTTCCAGATAGGAAGTCCCCACTCTTCAAAGAGATGAACAGAATTATCAACATGCCTGCCAAGGTCAAACACAAGGTCTTCCCTGATTATTCCCATCAGGTCATTTCTTACATATTTGACATAGTCAGCTACTTTATTCTCTCCAACATAAGTGTTAATAGCAGACAGACCCATTGCAACTGCGCCGCTTCTGTCTGTTGCTGCCTTGTCAACCATAACAACCTTCAGTCCCTTTTCATTTGCCCAGCGAACAGCTTCAAATGCAGCGCCGCAGCCTGCCATACCGCCGCCCAGTATCAGAAGATCGCTTTCAACTTCGGTTACCTCTGGTCTCTGACAATATGAAAATGTACAAGTTTCTTTTTCCATTTATATGTCCCTCCTATTCTGTTCTTGCCAGTCCATTAAAGAAACCTGGCTTTTTGAGATCCGCAAAATCAGGCGCTGGCTTGCCTGCATAGGGTTCAATAGAGCCTTCTGCAGTTGTCCTGATGGGGAACTTGAACCTCTTGAGTATTCCATTCCTAAACTTTATTGTCCACATGATGGAGTCGGTGCCTCTCATGGGGATATTGCTGGATCCAAGGGGAACGAAGTCTGAATAACCCCTCGTTTCTATCGCCTGCTGCGGGCATATCTTTACACAGTTAAAGCACTCCCAGCACTGCTCTGGCTCCTGATTGTATGCCTTCATCGTCTCTCTGTCGAGAGCCATTAAATCGTGAGGACAAATATACTGACACGCAGTCTTGTCCTGAGCCTTGCAGCCGTCACATTTTTCAGTAATAACAAAACTTGGCATAATCCAACCTCCTTTGTTTCTTAAGCGCTATCTCCAGCGCTTTGCAATTGACTCAGTGTTGTGCAAACACTGAAAAAACCATTATAACTTCCTGACTTTTATTAGTTTTACACCCCCTTTCATTTTTTTAGTAACGAGTTTGTGGAATTTTTTCTTGTTACTTGTTACTTGTTACTCGTTACTGCCTTTACGCTCCTTCTGCAAATTTATGAAGCTTAACCTCAACCTTTTCTGTCAATCCCTCATAATACGCTCTCAATATCTTAAGAACCTCTGGTCTGCTGAAATGATCCGGAACTTCCTCGCCTTCAGAAAGCATCTTCCTGAGTTTTGTTCCACTGAGAATCAACCTATCCTCTTTTCCGTGCGGGCATGTCCTCATGGAGGCCATCCCATCGCATTTATGGCAGTAGAATGTCCAGTCTATCTTTAAAGGCACGGTCTCGAGTGCACCTTCGGGTATTTCATTAAATATCTTCTGTGCATCAAACGGGCCGTAATATTCGCCAACGCCGGCATGGTCACGGCCAATGATCATATGGCTGCAGCCGTAGTTCTGCCTAAATAGAGCGTGGAGCAATGCCTCACGAGGACCTGCATAGCGCATGTCAAGCGGATAACCAGCCTGTATGCATGTATCTTTTACAAAATAATGTTCAACTAATGTATCAATAGCCCTAACCCTTACATCTGCCGGGATGTCGCCTGGCTTCAACTTACCGAGGAGTTGATGTATAAGCACACCGTCACAGGTTTCAATAGCAATCTTTGCAAGGTACTCGTGTGAACGGTGCATAGGATTCCTGAGTTGGAGTGCTGCAACCTTGCTCCAGCCTTTCTCAAGAAAGAGATGTCTGGTCTGAGCAGGCGTCATATATGTATTGGGATACTCGGCAGGAAATGTTCCCTGACTAATCACCTTTACAGGACCGGCAAGGTTTGTGCCAGGCTGGTCCATGACCATCTTAACACCAGGGTGATCCTTCATATCAGTAGTTCTGTAAACATTCTTGCACTCAAACTCTTTGTCAATTTTGTAAGTCTCATTAACTTTCATTGTTGCCATGATCTCGCCATATTCTTTTGAATAAAGAGCTATCTCCTCGCCCACCTTTATGCCCTCGTCAGTAGAAACAGTAACCGGTATAGGCCAGAAAGTGTCGTCAGCCATCTTGTAATCGGCGCAGACGTCTTTCCAGTCCTCATAGGTCATAAAACCTTCCAGCGGGGTAAAGCCGCCTATGCCCATCATAATAAGGTCGCCAGACTCGCGGGATGAAATATTGATCTTCTTCAGGGTTGCCGCCCTTTTCTTTTCTTCTTCCAACTCCTTGCCTGTTAAAAGAAGCGGTTTCAGTTTTTTGTCTTTTCCATGTGGATTTACTAAAGCCATTTTATCCTCCTGTTGATTTTATTTTGCTTTACAGAAACAGCCGTCAGGCAGCCCCTGCAAGCCATGCTTACTTAAGTCCTAATGCATCACTAACCTTTTTAAATATGTCATCGATGCTTCCTGTGCCGGCTACTGATTTTAAGATACCTTTTTTACTGTAATAGTCAATGAGAGGAGATGTCTGTGCATTATAAACTTCCAGTCTCTTTTTTATCGTACCTTCTTTGTCATCGTCCCTCTGGAATAGTTCGCCTTTGCATTTATCGCAGGTGCCCTCTTTTTGGGACAGGGTGAAATATATATTATACATCTGTCCGCATGCCTTGCATGTCCTTCTGCCTGTGAGTCTTTTCATAAGGTCTTCAAAAGGAACATCAACGCTCAACGCTCTGGTTAAAGGCATATTCAGTGAAACAAGCATCTTATCAAGCGCCTCTGCCTGTATAACATTTCTGGGGAAGCCATCCAGGATAAATCCTTTTTTGCAGTCATCTTGCTTTATTCTCTCCTCTACCATCCCTAATACGACAGTGTCAGGCACAAGTTCACCTTTATCCATATATGATTTTGCCTCTTTGCCGAGGGATGTGCCTGCTGCGACTGCCGCCCTTAAAAGATCGCCTGTTGAAATTTGTGGTAAGCCGTATTTTTCTACGAGTTTTTTTGCCTGCGTACCTTTTCCGGCTCCAGGTGCACCAAGAAGAACTAATCTCATGCCTGATATCATGAAAAGACCTCCAGTATGAAGTAATTTTAAGAAGACCGCCAAATACAAATATAGATATAAAATAATTAAAGAAGAGATTTAAATCAAGTTTAAAATTGTAATTATAATATTAATTTTCTTTATATTAGACCTAAATATTCCCTTAATCTCTCAAGCGCCTTGCCCCTGTGGCTGAGAGCGTCCTTTTCTTCAGGGGTCATTTCGGCAAAAGTTCTATCGTATCCTGTTGGAAAAAAAACAGGGTCGTAACCAAATCCCATTCTGCCCTTCGGCTCTCTGCCTATCCAGCCCTCTGCAAAACCAAAGAATGTTATAACCCCCCCTTGCCCCCCCTTAATAAGGGGGGGAACAGGGGGGGTATCAGGAAATGCAAGGGCAATATAGCATACAAATCTCGCCCCTCTTTTTTCATCAGGGATGCCTTCCATTCCTTTGAGAAGTTTCTCTATATTGGCAATGTCATCAGCTTTTTCTCCTGCATACCTTGCAGATCTGACGCCAGGATTGCCGTTCAGCTCGTACACCTCAAGACCCGAGTCGTCTGCAACAGCTATTTTATTAGTGCACTTAGCTATTTCTACAGCTTTTTTGACGGCATTTCCCTCAAAGGTATCCTTATCCTCTTCAACTTCAGGGCAAGATGGAAAATCATCGAGAGTCAGTATATTTATGTCCACACCGCCTAAGATTCTGCTCATTTCCTCAACCTTTTTTTTATTTCTTGTGGCAAGCACTATATCCATAAATTAAGTCATTAAGTTATTGATTTATTGGGTCATTGGGTCATTATTCGTTACTCGTTATTAGTTATTGATTTCAGACAGTAACGGATAACGGAAAGTCATTTACTCAATTGCTTAATTATTCAATTACTAAATTTTAATCAAGGTAGGATAGCACCATTAAGTGTAAAGCGTCAAGAACAGGGCAGGCGTGAACAAGTGGCACTTGGTATGGACATATTTACCAGTCAAATGAGATTTAAGGAATAGCGCAATTAAACCTGCTGCTTTGAGCAAGTCCTCCATTAATACAAACAGGAAACTTTGGGCTTGACAAATAGCATTTTTCTTGTTATTGTTTATACTAAATCATTGGTATTCAATATTTTATAAAAGAAAGGGGGGATTAACAGTATGACAAAAGCAGAGCTCATAGACAAAATCGCATCCGGTGCAGGACTTACAAAGTCTGACGCAGCAAAGGCGCTTGACGCAACTATTGATTCAATAAAAATAGCTATGAAGAAAGGGCAG
>DBNT01000123.1:0-15579 GCA_002299835.1 Nitrospiraceae bacterium UBA665
CCCCTTAATCCCCTCCCGTCAAGGGAGGGGAGACAAAAAGAAGCCCTCCCGTCAAGGGAGGGGAGACAAGCAGAAATACTCCAGTCAAGGGAGGGGAAAGTTACCCATTTGCAATGAGAAAGAACCAAAAGGATAGAGTGTATGGTTAAAGCTATAGAATGGAAAGACAATAAAATCATAATACTTGATCAAGGCAGGCTTCCGATAGAGGTGAGTTTTATTCAATGCACAGACTACCAGATGGTTGCAGATGCAATAAAAAAGCTCCGGATAAGGGGCGCCCCTGCAATAGGAATTGCAGCAGCAATGGGCATAGCGATAGGAGCACAGGACATTAAGGCCGGCAGTTTTGACGACTTTATGGAAAGGCTTGAGCCTGTGATGCAAACAATGCTTTCCACAAGGCCTACAGCCGTAAACATAAAATGGGCAGTGGAAAGGATCAAGAAACTCCTTTCCACAAAAAGGGACGAATCTGTGGACAGCTTAAGAAAGCTTCTCATTGATGAAGCAAAAAATATCCTAAAAGAAGATGTAGAAGTAAATATGACTATTGGCAGATGGGGCGCTGAATTTATAAAAGATGGAGATACTATTCTTACACATTGTAATGCAGGAAGCCTTGCCACAGGAGGCTACGGCACAGCAACAGCGCCTATGCTTATAGCAAAAGAACAGGGTAAAAATATACAGGTAATTGCTAATGAAACAAGGCCGGTGCTTCAGGGAGCAAGGCTTACGGCATGGGAGCTTATGCAGACAGATATTCCTGTAACATTGATAACAGACAATACAGCAGGCGCCTTAATGAAAAAGGGGATGATAGACCTTGCAATTGTTGGAACGGACAGAACAACGAAGAATGGCGATGTTGCTAACAAAATAGGAACTTATACTGTAGCGGTTTTATGCAGGGAGCATGACATACCATTTTATGTTGCAGCGCCCACAAGCAGCATAGACTTCAGCATGAACTCCGGAGAGCTTATTCCTATAGAAGAGCGCCATTCCGAAGAGGTGACAACCATATGGGGACACAGGGTTGCACCCGAAGGAGTAAATGTAATAAACTTAGCCTTTGATGTTACGCCAGCAAAGTATGTTACTGCCTTTTTTACCGAAAAAGGGGCCTTCAGACCACAGGATATTAAAAAAATAACGAGAGGAGATGTGGATATTGAATCCATAAGGATAAAATGACTGCTAAAGACATTTTTGAAAATTACTCAGAAGAGCTAAAAATTGTAAATCAAAAACTGATTGAAATATTTAAAAGCAATGCCTCTTTTATACCCATAGTAGGACAGCACATCCTCCAGAGCGGAGGAAAGAGAATAAGACCACTTTTTCTCCTACTGAGCGCCGACCTCTGTGGCTACAAAGGTGAAAATCGCACTCTATTTGCAGCAATTATAGAAACAGTTCATACAGCATCTTTATTGCATGATGATGTAATAGATGCTGCAGAGACAAGAAGGGGCACGCCAACAGCACACTCTATTTGGGGGAATCAGGGCATAATCCTTACAGGAGATTTTCTTTATTCAAATGCAGTGAAGCTTACAGTTGCCCAAAAAAATCAGAGGATAATGGAGGTGCTGTCAGAGGCCACAACACGGATGGTAGAAGGAGAAATCCTTCAACTTCATAAAACTGGATATCTTGATATAACAAAGGATGAATATTTTGAGATAATATCTGCAAAAACCGGTGCTTTAATATCTGCAGCATGCAGGGTAGCAGGAATACTTGCTAACCAGCCTGAAGAAAAAGAGATGGCTCTTTTCAGATTCGGAACAAAGACAGGGATTGCATTTCAACTGGCAGACGATGTACTCGATTATGTTGCGGAGCAGAAGGATCTTGGCAAGATACTGGGCAAAGACCTCGGTGAAGGAAAAATTACCATGCCTCTAATATATTTACTAAAGGTAGCATCGGAGCAAGAAAAGGATGAGATAAGACAAATAATAAAGGGGTATGGAGCAATGGGGGGGCAACACAGCAATAACGGACTGAACAGGATGCTGGAGATTTTTTCGAAGCATAACGCAATAGAGGAATCTTTAAAGGTAGCCCGCACTTTTGTGGATGAGGCAAAGTTAGAGTTAGACATCTTCCCTTCTTCTATAGAAAAAGATGCCCTTCTAATAATGGCTGAGTACGCTATGCAGAGGGAGAAGTAAAATGCATTCATTCGTAGAGCTTGCAAAAAGAGCTGTTGAGGAGTATGTGAAAAACGGCAATGTCCTCACCTGTCCAAAAGAAATACCGCCTGAGATGCAGAAAAGGGCAGGGGTCTTCGTGTCATTAAAGAAGCATGGAGAATTGAGGGGATGCATCGGCACATTTCTGCCATGCGAGGAAAATATCTATAAGGAAATAGTAAGAAACGCTATTGACGCTGCCGCAGAAGACCCGAGATTTTATCCTGTTCAGGAAGACGAACTCAACGACATAACCTATTCTGTTGATGTATTATCAGAGCCTGAAAAGGTTAGCGATATCTCCGAACTCAATCCCAAAAGGTATGGTATAATCGTTGCTAAAGGCAACAGAAAAGGGCTTTTGCTGCCAGACCTTGAGGGAGTAAATACTGTAGAAGATCAATTAAGAATTACAAAAATGAAGGCAGGCATAAGCGCTGATGATGAAGAAGTGGAAATATTCAGGTTTACGGTGGATAGGCATCATTAAAAAGATTAAAAATTAAACCTGAATCCTGCATGAAAATGTCATTCCCGTGAAAACGGGGAATCCAGATTCCTAATCTTTTATCTTTATTTTTTTATTTTCCTCTTGAATTCTCCACTTTTGCCGCCCCGCTTTTCCATAAGCATTATATCCGAAATAACCATTTCTTTGTCTACTGCCTTGCACATATCATAAATAGTTAATGCTGCTGCAGATGCTGCTGTAAGCGCCTCCATTTCCACACCTGTCTGCCCGACAATCCTGACTGTCGTCTTTATATCGACCTTGTTTTTATCTTCATCTATATCAAAGTCGATGTTTACTGATGTTATATTCAAAGAATGGCACATGGGTATTAACTCCGATGTCTTCTTTGCAGCCATAATCCCTGCAACCCTTGCAACTCCAAGCACATCGCCTTTTGAAATCTGCCTGTCCTTTATAAGCCTTATAGTTTCAGGCTTCATATAAACAGAACCTTTAGCTACAGCATCTCTTTGGGTCAATGGTTTTTCAGAAACATCAACCATCCTCGCCTTGCCTTCGTCGTCAAAATGGGTTAGTTTCACAAAAGTCCTCCCTGATTTTAGACTTCTCCGTTTCCATTATGTTTTATATCATATTCTTTCATCAGTTTCCACAAGGTAACCCTGCTTATACCTAATTGCTTTGCAGTAAGCGTTCTGCTCCAATTAAACTTTCTCAGGACAAACAGTATGTGTTCACGGCTCTTGAAGTTATTTGTCCTTGAATCAGCTTTTTCTGATATATCATGAAAAATATATTCCGGAAGATCCGGGATTTCTATTGTATCGTTTTTGCATGTTACCGTTGCATATTCAAGGGCATTTATCAACTGCCTGACATTGCCCGGCCATTGATATGCTTCAATGGCCTCTATTGCAGAAGGACTTATTCTTAGAATATTTTTATGGTTTACTTTGGATATACGTTTTAAAAAATGGGATACGAGTATGGGAATATCTTCTTTTTTTTCCCTTAAAGCCGGGGTATGAATAGGGATGACATTGATGCGGTAAAAAAAATCTTCCCTGAGCTGCCCTGAGTCTATAAGACTGCATAAATTTTTATTAGTTGCGGTGATAAGCCTTACATTTACACGGATTGGACGGTTATCGCCAACCCTTTCTATTTCTTTTTCCTGAAGCACCCTCAAGAGCTTAACCTGTATAGTATTTGACATGTCTCCTATTTCATCAAGGAAAATACTGCCTCCGCTGGCAGCTTCAAACCTTCCCTTTCTGTCTCTTACAGCGCCTGTGAAGGCGCCTTTTACATGTCCAAAGAGTTCACTTTCAAGCAGGAATTCATTCAGTGCAGCGCAGTTGACCTTTACAAGCGGTCCTTTTGAGCGTTTGCTGAGTTTATGTATTGCTTCTGCTGCAAGTTCTTTGCCTGTGCCGCTTTCGCCGCATACAATAACCGGCGCTTCGCTTATCGCTGCATTTTGTATCTGTTCGTAAAGTTTCTGCATCACCGGGCTTGCACCCAATAATCCCATAAAGCCGTATTCATGTAGAAGTTCGTGCCTGAGTTCTTCCGCTTCAAGCTCTTTCATGTAAAGGGATGTTATATCGGTCATGACCTCCACTCCAATCATTTCTCCATCATCGTTTTTTAATACAACGGCATTTTTAAGCAAGTGCACAGCCCTGCCGTCTTTTGTCTTTATACGGCATTTCTTTTTGGTTACACTGCCCGTTTCAAAAAGACTGCATTTCTTTTCCTTCCCTGCATCGGTAATAATTACACAGGTATCAGTGTCAAGCATTGTGCACTGCCTGCCTATAACCTCTTCGTTTTTGTATCCAGTTATCTCTTCTGCGGCGCGATTAAAAAATAGTATATTTCCATCTTTATCCACTACCATAAGACCATCAGCCATGGTCTCGATTATGCTCCGCAAAAAATTCGTATTTTTTAGAAGTGTTTCCATTTTGTTAACCCTTAACATTTATTTAACATTAAATTAACAATTTAGTCAACGATGTTGAATGATAATCTTCTTAATTTCAAGGCAGTTAGGTTTATAAATTAAGAGGTATAATATTTGCATTACTATATAAAAAGCTCGCCCTTGGCGGGTGATATACTCTTTAAAGAGGGGGATATATGGGAAAGAGACTTATTGTCTTAACTATTGCCGTTGTAATGGCAGCAGGTTTGTTTCTGCTGAGTTCTACGGCTACAGCGCAGAAAAGACCACAGATAGCGCCTTTATGCATTCAATGTCATAAGGCTGATGAAAAATCACTGTGGGGCAATTTCGGCGCTGTTGCAATGAGAGCAGAAACGGTTCAGGTCGCGATTGGCGCGGACCATTGGGTTGTTAAATTCAATCCTGACACAGTAAAAGTTATAGGTGCAGAGGCTATTGGCAAAATTCCAGCAGGTAGAGAAATAAGAGTTTCTCTGACAGAAAAAGATGGGGTTCTTTTTGCAGAGAGCATAAAAGTAAAACCGCCGATAAAAGTTCCTGATGAGAAGCTAGTAAATGTTGAAAAAATGGCAAGGCTTGTAGAAAGAGGCAATTTTGTTTTAGTTGACTCAAGGCCTGCAGCAAGGTATCATGAAGGGCATATACCAGGTGCAATTTCGATATTTGATGGCCATTTTGATAAACTCAAAGATAAGCTCCCAAAAGAAAAAGATACGCTTATTGTCTTTTATTGAGGAGGCTATCATTGAGCGTTTGCTCCTAACTCTGCCAGGAAGGCAGAGCAACTTGGTTACACAAATGCAAAGGTTTTTCATGCTGGTATGCCTGCATGGAGAAAGGCAAGACATCCCATAGTAAGCACGTCTGCTAATATTATACTATGATCAAGGAAGACATGCCCTTTGTCTTGATTGATATTAGAAGGACTGACCGCGCTAAAGAAGGCTTTATTCAGGGAGCTATGAATTTACCATCAAGGATATTTGACCTATCTTTTGCATACTTTCCTGATGACAGAAGGGCGCCTATTATTCTTTATGGAGATGCCCGGGATATGGAGGATGCTAAAGACCTTACCGTAATAGCAGCAAGAGCAGGATTTAGGAATGTTTCTGCACTGCAAGGCGGTTACGAAAAGTTTGCAACAGCAAACCCACATTTGATAAAGACAGGTGATATTCAACTCGTTCGTGCTAAAATTCCTTTTGTAGCAAGACTCAGACCGGGAGAAATTTCTTTAGAGGAATTTAGAAAAATTGCAGAAACCATGCCAGCAGATGTAGCGATACTTGATGTGCGCGAGTATGACGAAACAGCAGCAGGTATGCTTAAGGGGGCACTTAATATTCCTGCTTCTGAGCTTGCAAACAGGCTGGCAGAACTACCGAGAGACAAAAGGATAGTCATTCATTGTGTCACAGGTGTAAGGGCTGAAATGGCGCATCATACTTTAAGAGGCGCTGGTGGTTTTAACTCTCAATTTCTCTTTGCTAATGTGAAAGTAACTAAAGACGGCAAATATGAGATAAGCCCTAGAGATTAAACTTCCCAATTTGTTGCTTTACGGCGACCAGCCTGGTCTGGTCGCCGTTGTTTCCCTCGGGGTTATCCTTACCTGCCCATCCCCATTAACTCTCATAAGATATATGCCTTTAGCGCCGTCTCTGTCAGAAGTAAAGGCTATGAATCTCCCATCAGGTGAAAAAGATGGATCCTCATTGCTTCCCCTGTCTGTCAATTGCCTTATTCCTGAGCCATCCGGTTTCATTGTAAATATCTGTCCTTTGCCGTTTATCATTCTAACAAAGGCTATTCTGTCACCATTTGGAGACCATGCAGGAGATGTATTGTAAGAGCCTTCAAAGGTAAGCCTTCTTATGCCGTGGCCATTTTTATCTGATATATATATCTGCGGGCTGCCAGGCCTGTTTGAAACAAAAAGGATTTGCTGTCCGTCCGGTGAAACAGCAGGAGAAACATCTATCCATGGTGAAGATATTATCTCCCATCCTTTCATTTCAGTTGTATCGCCTACATATATATTTGGCCTTCTGTCTTTGGATGACGAAAAGACAAATTTTCTGTTATCCGGAAAAAAATTCCCTGCCATATTCAGACCCGGAAGCATCACAACATTTCTTTCAGTCATAGTTTTCATGTCAAGCATATAAATATCCCAATTCTGGTTTCTCTCTACAGAATACAACAGCCTTGTCCCGTCCGGAGACCATCTTGGCTGAAGTAAAACACCGCCGGTTACACCGGGTCTGCGGATGCGGTGTCCGTCCCAGTCCATAATAAGCAGTTCTTTCCTGCCATCCTTTTCTCCTACATAGGCTATTTTAGTCCTGAATATGCCCTGCTGTCCTGTGAGTATTCTGTATATATCATTAGCTATGGAATGAGCAAGAGGCCTTAAAAGTTCAGGAGAAGCCGAATATTCCTTTTTCAACACCTCCCTACCCTCCGACACATCATACGCTGATACAATAATAGTTAACCCCTTGCCCGAAACAACCCTCCCTTTTACTACCAATGCTACGCCGAGGCCCCGCCAGTTATTGGGATTAAATGGCTGATCAGGCCTTTCTATCTGCAGGGCGTCATCAATCGGCTCAAATAGGCCTGTGACGGCGAGGTTAGCGCTTACTATATCAGATATTTCTTTACTGCCTGTGAAATTCTGAATAGCAATAGGCAGTTTTTTTATATCTGGAGATGTTATATCTATGTATATTTTTTGGGCATGAGCAGTGGATAGTGAGCCGTAAATAGTGAATAACAGAAAGAAAGTAACAAGCAACGAGTAACGAGTAACGAGTTTTTTTAAGATGTTAGACTGACGACTGACGACTGACGACTGACTTCTGTTTCTCATGGTCTAAACCTCACTCCTATCTCAATCTCCTCTGGCGGGGGCGGCAGCGGACTTGCGCTGTTTATAGCCCTTAATGCTGAACGGTCAAACAAAGGATTTCCGGAGCTTTTTTCTATTTTATCAACTGTTATTCTTCCGTCCCTCGCTATTCTTATTGAAATTACCGCCAGTAGATCCTTATCTCCGGTTTCAGGAAATATCCAGTGCTGCTGTATCTTATTTACAACCATTGAAATATAATCTTCGCCTGAATCAGCCTGTGTCTTTGTTCCATGACCGGCTGTTCCAGCTCTATCTGCAGCGGCATGAGTTTTTTTTCCTTCTATATCAACTATTCTTCTGAGTGCAGCTAACTGTTCAATTCTCCTCATCGCTTGGAGTGCCTCAATTCTTTCACTTACTATATCCCTGCTTTCCTGCCTAACTGGAAGAGGAGGCTCAGCAGGTCTTTTTACAGTATCTCTAACCGGAGATTGAGGTTCGGCTTGTTTTTTCGCAGCAGGCCTTTGGGGAGGCTCAGTCTTTTTTGCTACTGTTTCTCTTGCCCTTGGCGGCGCAGGCTTTGGCTCCGTAAAAGCCGATGCGGGCATTTCCGGATGAGGAGGGGTTTCTCCTTTTATTTCCGGAACATAAATTTCTTCTACGCTGCTTTTTGCCTGTATATGCTTATCATCAACTAAAGAGACTATATATGTCGTTGGTGTTTTGATTGCAGGCGAAAACTTGACAACTACCAGAGCGACTATAACTACAAGAAAGTGAAGAAAAAAAGAGGCTGTAAAGGCGCTGTATATGCCATGCGTTTTCATGACTTATACTTCATGGTAAAGTCATTTTTGGCTCGGTTACCATGCCGAGCTTTTCTATGCCTGCCCCCTTCATTTCTCCCATCACTTGAGCTACCAGCCCATATGGCACATCTTTGTCTGCCATAAGAAACACATTTGGGTTAAGCTTGCTTATTGCAGAGAGCCGTTTTGTTAATTCCGCCATTGATACCGGATTATCATTCATATAAATAGTCCCGCCCTTTTTTATTGCTACAGTAACTCTTTCTTCTGGAGAAAGATCTCCGCCCCGTGCCTCTGGAAGGTCTACATCAATCCCTTGCTGAAGCATTGGCGCCGTGATCATAAAAATAATTAGCAGCACCAGCATTACATCAACAAGTGGAATCACATTTATTTCTGATAGGACTCTTCTGCTTTTACGCATAGTTCATAGTTCATAAAAACTGTTCAATTGGTTCAATTAGTTTAATTGGCTTAATTAGTTAAAACTAATGAGACAAATAAAACCAATAAAACTAATAAAACTAATAAAACTAATTAGCATTTATCAGCTATCAGCTATGAGCTATTTAAGTATATAATCAACAAGTTCTTCTGAAAAATCTTCCATCTCCACTATCATCCGGTTTGCCCTGCTTAGATAATAGTTATAAGCAATTACAGCAGGTATGGCTACTGCAAGCGCAATAGCGGTCACTATTAAAGCTTCTGCAATGCCGGGCGCAACCACTGCCAAAGATGCAAACCCTGCCTTGCCTATACCGATGAAGGCAGTCATTATTCCCCAAACTGTCCCGAAAAGACCGATATACGGAGTAGAAGAACCCGTAGTTGCAAGAAAGTTAAGATGCCTCTGCAATTTTTCAGCTTCCAGTGTGGTATATCTTCTTAGCATTCTTTTAAGTTCGTCTTTTTCTGTATAAGTCTTTTCTGAATAGACGGTCCTGAAAAGACTCGCAAGGGGGCTTGCGATAAACTTTTTTGAAGAAGTAAAAAGGTCTTTGGGGCTTTGTGTAGCCTCATATACACGGATAAAATTATAAGATTCTTTGTCTGCTTTGCTAAAAAGACGCAATTTATGAAATATTATTGTCCATGATGTAACAGAAAAGAAAAGGAGTATAACAATAACGGCCTTTACTACATATCCTGCCTGAAGTATTAGTTGAATTGGTGAATGCTCCATATTTTTAAATTAACATAATATCTGCGTAAAAAGTCAAATGCGATTTGATTTTTTCTCTTTGTGTGAGGTATTTTGAGATAATGGGTTTTGTAAAAATAGTTAATGCCTTTAAGGGCAAAAAGATACTAATTGTAGGGGATGTCATTCTCGACCGGTATATATTCGGAAAGGTTAACAGAATATCTCCAGAAGCACCGGTGCCTGTAGTGGAGGTGCAGAGCGAATCATTTCTGCTTGGAGGCGCAACAAATGTGGCAAATAATATTGTTGCACTCGGTGGAAGGGCAGGAATAGCAGGGATTGCAGGAAAGGACACAGCCGGAAGGGTATTAAGGGAACTGCTTGAAGAAAGAATCATAAATACCGAAGGATTAATAGAAGACAACAGGCCGACATCGGTAAAAACAAGGATTATCGCTCATAACCAACAGGTAGTCAGGTTTGACAGGGAAGACAAAAAAAGGCTTGAGGGCAAATGTCTTATTAATCTCCTGAACTATCTGAAAAAAGCTGTTCAGGAACATGATGCAGTTATAGTTTCTGATTATAAAAAAGGGGTTGTATCTTCATCTTTAATAAAGGCCATCGTAACATATGCAAAACAGAAGGACATTTTTATAGCTGTTGATCCAAAAGTCGGACATTTCCATTTTTATAAAAATGTTTCGTTAATCACCCCAAATGTTATGGAGGCATCGCAGGGCTCAGGTGTGGAGATAAAGGACGAAAAAAGCCTTTACAAGTCCGGAAAAATATTGATGAACAAGTTGTCATGCCGGTCGGTGCTTATTACCCGTGGCGAGGAAGGAATGAGCCTGTTTGAGAAAGAGACTGCAAAAGATATTAATGTTACGCATATCCCCACAGCAGCAAAAAAGGTCTTTGATGTTACAGGTGCAGGAGATACGGTAATCGCAACCATCACCCTTGCCCATGCTGCCGGAGCATCCCTCGAAGAAGCAGCAGTAATAGCAAACCATGCAGCCGGAATAGTCGTAGGCGAGGTTGGCACAGCGGTTATAACTCCGGAGGCATTGCTTAAATCTTTATCAAGACCGGTTTAAAAATGGCTAAGGCAATAGCATTATATTCAGGCGGCCTTGACAGCACCCTTGCCATACTCGTTTTAATGAGGCAAAAAATAGAGGTTACTGCTGTAACATTCCTTACGCACTTCGGCTGCGACATTTCTGATAAATCATCCTGCTCAAAAAATCCATTTGCGGCCTCTCATAAATTCGGCTTTGAGGTAAAGCTCTGCCATCTTGCTGGCAAGTTTATTGAGATTGTGAAAAATCCTAAATTCGGACACGGAAAGAATATGAACCCCTGTATTGACTGCAGGATATTGATGCTTAAAGAAGCTAAGGAATTCATGAAAATGTCCGGCGCGGATTTTATTATTACCGGAGAAGTGCCCGGGCAGAGGCCAATGAGCCAGAGGAGGGATACATTTCCAAAAATTGACAGAGAAGCAGACGTGGAAGGCTATGTATTAAGGCCTTTAAGTGCAAGGCTTCTAAAACCAACTATTATAGAACAAATGGGCATTGTAGATAGAGAAAGGCTTTGCGACTTTCACGGCAGGTCGAGAAAGCCGCAGATGGCATTGGCAAAGAAAATGGGATTAACAGAATATCCTATGCCTGCAGGCGGATGCCTTTTAACAGACCCGTTATATTCGTATCGTTTAAGAGAACTGCTTAGTTATAATCTCCATCCCTCATTAAAAGATATAAATCTTCTGCGAATTGGCCGCCATTTCAGAATTTCTGATAAGTGCAGGATAGTTGTCGGAAGGGATGAGAACGAGAATAACACAATCCAGTCATTGGCAGAAAATAGAGATTATTTATTATGGGTAGATGAATTTGGCAGCCCTTTAACAATTATTTGCGCTAATGCAGATGGCGACCAATCAACCGATGAGGCCGATGAGGATTTAAAATTAGCCGCATCAATATGCGCAAGATATTCTGATGCAAAGAGATTGCCTGTTGTAGAAGTTACAGTGCTTGGAAAAGGCTCGGAATTTAAAATTCATATAACTCCTGCCACAAGCACTATTGTCGATTCTTTCAGGATACAGTCTGAAAAATTAGCAGATAAAAAAGCAGCAAATGCTGCATTGCAAAAGACTCTAACATAAAGTCTTCCAGCCACATTGTCTTATATTCCATGATATAATCAGTCTGTGCAGCCCATAGAAACATTTAAAGAAAAATTACAGACCCTAATTTCAAAATCCAAAATTCAAATGACTTAAATGGAGACATATTTAAACCCCATGCCTGCGAAACAGCGGATGTTGATTCGAGCCTCCTTGCAGAAATCATAGAAAGCCTTTATTTCCCAAAAAGCAGATACCGTTTTGATGCGATTGGTGTTGAACTCTTGGGAAGCATCTATGAACGCTATCTTGGAAGCACAATAAGGGTTACTCCTCAAAGGGTAAAGGTTGAGGAAAAGCCCGAGGTTAGAAAGGCAGGCGGAGTTTATTACACACCGAAATACATCGTTGACTACATTGTAAAAAATACAGTCGGCAAAGTCATTGAAGGCAAGACACCAAGACAGATAGAAAAGATAAAAATCCTTGACCCTGCCTGCAGCTCAGGGTCATTTCTTCTTGGGGCATATCAATATCTGATTGATTATCACCTGAAATACTATCGTGAACATCCTAAAGAGGCGCAGACACTGCATCTATTCCCATATTGGAAAATATCACCGGAAGAACTCTCCCTCCCAATACATGAAAAGGCAAAGATTTTGAGGAATAACATCTTCGGAGTTGATATTGACCCGCAGGCAGTAGAGATAACAATGATGAGCCTTTATCTGAAGGCATTGGAAGGCGAAAGAGGGCTTCTGCCTAAAAAACAGCACCTCCTGCCGCCGTTAAGCAATAACATCAAATGCGGGAATAGTTTGATTGGTTATGACATATTTGATAGCCTTTTCTCTCCTGTCATTCCCGTCTCCTCTCCTGTCATTCCCGCGAAGGCGGGAATCCAGTCTTCTGCTGTCATTCCGACTTGTTCGGAATCGTTCTTAAAGAAGGATGCTGGACAAGCCAGCATGACAAAAAAGAAAAAATGGGACGAAGATAAATCCCGCATCAATCCCTTTGACTGGAACTCAAAGACAGCAGATACTTAACCCCTCTCAGTCCCCCCTTGACAAGGGGGGAAGTAAAGGGGGGTTTGATGTAGTGATTGGCAATCCGCCGTATGTGGTTCTATCAAAAGAGGGATTTGATGAGATGGTTATACAATATTTAGGGCGTTCATTCAAAGAAGTTACATATCAACTCGATTCATATTTGCTATTTATGGCGCAAGCAGTCCGTCTTTCCAAAAATTTAGTTGGTTATATTGTCCCAAATGCTTATTTAGGTAATCTAAAAATAGTAGACTTTCGGAAATGGTTATTACGAAATACCTCCCTCAAACAGATAGTATTATTACCTCCCGATGTTTTTGAGGGAGCCGTAGTCGATACAACGATTATAGTCTTTTCTACAAAGTTTGATCCTAAAAATAAGATTGAAGTTAGAGGGAAAAATATCTTTCGTTATTATCACACAGACATGGATGAGTATATAAGCTATGGTGATTGGTTAGCAGAGCCAAGAAATATCCGTTTCTTCAATCAACCACGTATATATGTTAGAAAGATTGTAGGAGAAACACTATATGCTGCTTTTAGTGATGCTGAAAATATACCAGATCAGTCTGTATACATCGGCATTTTGCGAAAAGGCACATCAATCAGTTTAAAATATTTTTTAGGAATTCTTAATTCCAAGTTGATGGTATTTATTTTCCGCTATATGAATAATGAATTTGACACTTTATTCCCTCAAATTAAAGTGACTGAATTTAAGCAACTCCCTATCCGCCCCATTGACTTCAACAATCCTTCTGAAAAAGCCGTTCACGACAAACTCGTCTCTCTTGTTGACCGTATGCTTGAACTGCATAAAAGAAAAGCCTCGCTTCCTCCTTCAGCCGAGCGTGAAAAGATAGAACGAGAAATTGCTATTACGGATGAGAAGATAGACGATATTGTCTATGGGTTGTATGGGATAACAGAAGAGGAGAGGGGGATAATTGAGGAGAAATGATTTTAGCGTGTTTTTCGGGTAAAATAGAGTCATAAAGGAGGTTTGACCATAAAAGCCAAACACCATGTTTTAAATGAAGATGCTATTGTAGAAAAACTGATACCAAAGATTGAGGAACGAGTGCGGACAGACATTATACGGAGCATTATAGCTTCGCTGGAAGACCAACTCTATCCTCCTGAGGAATCTTTCAAAGAGAGTTTTATAGAAAAAATGAAGATTGCAGGCAAAGGCAAGGGGAAAGTGTTTAAAACCAAAAGAGAGCTTGAGTCCCATTTGAGAAGCATAGGCGGCTAAAGATGTATGCATATGAGATAAAGCCAGAACTTGAAAAATCTCCACAGAAGCTTGCCAAAAAAGATAAAAAGCATTACGAGTAGGTAGTCAGAAAGATTTTACAGATAGCAGAAAATCCGGAAATCGGCAAGCCTCTCAGAAATGTTCTTAAAGGCAAAAGAAGAGTGCATATCGGACATTTTGTTCTTATATACGAAGTTTATGAAAAAGAGAAAAAGATAAGTTTTATTGACTTTGAACACCATGATGATGCTTATAAATTTTAAAAGATAAAGATTCTCTTGGATAACTGATTCAGAAAAAAAGGAGGTTATGGGAAAACCTATAAGCAATGAACGAAAATGAGAAGAAAATAGAAAACTATGGCGTCCTGATACTTGAAGGCTTTCGCGGCTCGCAGGCTCACGGAACATACATTCCATCTGATAACCCGAATTCCGTTGATGATATTGACTATATGGGAATATATGTGATGCCTATTGACTATTATCTTGGACTTGATAGCTATCGTCATAAATATGAAGTGATGGAGTCTTTTGTCGGGAATATAGATAAAGTTAGTTATGAAATCAAAAAATATATATCACTTGTGTCTGTATGCAATCCGAATGTTTTGTCTATGCTTTACAATAGACCGCAGGATTACAATATTCTAACGCCCGCCGGACAGATGCTCATAGATAACAGGGATATATTTCTCTCCCGGAGGCATATCTTTGATGCGTTTGGAGGTTACGCCAGAAGTCAACTGCGCAGAATGACCCATATAAAATTTGAAGGGTATATGGGAGATAAGAGAAAAAGACTTGTAGAAAAGTATGGTTATGATTGTAAAAATGCAGGGCATTGCATAAGACTCCTGAAGTTGGGTATAGAATTATTAAACACAGGGATATTGCAAGTTTATAGAGAAAATGACAGGCAACTGCTTATGGATATAAAGACAGGCAAATGCCCATTGCCAGAGGTGCAGTTGATGGCTGAAGAATTGTTTACAGAGTTGAACAATGCTTTTGCCAGGTCTAAACTGCCAATTGAAAACGATAAGAAAAAAATCAATGCTTTGCTGATAGAAATTATTAAAACTGTTAACAGTAGCGCATAGGAAGTCGTCTATTGTCTTTATGAACAAATCCATGACGCACTCTCATGCTACTATGAACATAAAAAAATGTTTGATGAAAAATACAGAGAAGATCAGGCTTTTCTGTCCATGCTCAAAAGACAGTATCCCTCTAAGCTAAAAACAAAATTCGGATGAAAATTTATGCTGATGTTACAATCTGACAGGCACTCCCTTATTTTTCAAATACTCCTTTGCCTCTCTAATCGTATATTCCCTGTAGTGAAAAATGGATGCTGCAAGCACAGCATCCGCTTTACCCGTGACAATGCCCTCATACAGGTGATCAAGATTTCCGACTCCTCCGGATGCTATCACCGGAATTGACACAGCCTCTGAAACAGCTTTTGTTAGTTTAAGATCAAACCCTTCTTTTGTGCCGTCCCTGTCCATGCTTGTAAGGAGTATCTCCCCTGCACCTAATTCTTCCATGTATCTTGCCCATTCAACTGCATTTATGCCTTTTGGCCTTCTTCCTCCATGTGTATAGACCTCCCATAAAATCCCCCCCATCCCCCCTT
>DBNT01000123.1:15926-23720 GCA_002299835.1 Nitrospiraceae bacterium UBA665
AAGGGGGGATGGGGGGGATTTTGCAGTGATGGGTGACTCTTCGACAAGCTCAGAGTAACGAGTAACGAGTTAATAAATAATCTTTCAGAAAGTTCCTTTGATGCCTGTAACCATTCAGGTATCTCTTCAGGATTGCGAATTTCAAATCTTGAATCATGAACTCTCTTTGCATCAATTGCAACAACAATACACTGGCTTCCGAATCTCTCTGCGGACTGCCTTATAAAGTCAGGATTGTTAACAGCAGTAGTGTTTATTGAAACCTTGTCGCATCCTGCATTAAGCAAATCCCTGATGTCATCCAGCGTCTTTATTCCTCCGCCAACAGTCAATGGCATGAATACATCTGTAGCTGTTTTTTCTACTACATCGAGGATTATCTTTCTTTTTTCATGGGATGCTGTTATATCAAGAAAAACAAGCTCGTCAGCGCCCTGTTCATCATAAAATATGGCATTGTCAACAGGGTCTCCAGCATCCCTGATTTCGACAAACTTCACACCTTTTACAACCCTGCCGTCCCTTACATCAAGACAAGGGATTATTCTTTTTACAAGCATTGTTTATCTCCCAATTAATAAGACTTCCTCAGAATGATTAACGCTTAAAACATATTTATAATTTTTCCGTTTTATCTCTTGCACAGTCGGTTTGTATTTCCTCAGCAGGTTTTCCAGTTCCTCAACAGACGGAATGCCGTCAGCCCTGTAAGAAACAACTAATATGCTGTCTTGAAATTTCTTAAATAATTTATCAAAGGCAGAGTGAATCTGATTTTTATTAATCCAGACAGAGCCGTTTCCTTTTAATTTTTTATGTCTCGTCCTATAGTCTATCATATCAGCCCACTTAGAATAATTAACTAACCCTTCCAGAAAATGGTAAAAACTAAAGTAATCAACTCCAACGCCGGTTTTTGAGATATAAGGAGTGTCAATATATACGAGGTTAAAATCCCCTTCAATGTCAAAGACATCTAAATTTAATGCCTTATTATTTTGACCATTTGAAAATACCGCTTGATTAGCCTCGTCAACAAATTTTCTGAAATGGACTTCAAAAGGGGCATCCCAGGTTGCCTTGTTGCCGAAATCTCTTTTAACATCAGCGAATCTTATATAAAGATTCTTTCTATGAAAAAGATTAAAGGGTCTTTTGATAATACATGCCTGAAAAAGCGCAAAATAGGCAATGGCTTTTTTATAAATATCATCAAGCAGATTTATATTTGTTGCAACCATGTCAATCCATCGGTTCTCGTCATCAGTAAAGTAAATATCCTTAAAAGTGTCATAAACAAAAGTCGGATATTTAATCCCGTCATGCTTTGCAAGAAGGAAATCAATTTCATTGTCTGTTAATGTAACCCCGTCATTTTCAATCAAAGCAAGTCCGATATACCAGTTAAATTTCAAGATGTCATTATATGTAACCTGCTTCCCCTTTTCCTTCAACATATAACCCACGCTTCCAGTGCCGCCAAAGGCATCAAGAGCCGAATTAAAATCCAAATCCTTTATAGCCTCCCAAATCCAATCAACTATTTTCAGCTTGCTTCCCTGAAATCGTGTCGATGGGAACGACGGGTTTCTTTCTATTAAAGCCATTTGAGGATTAGTGATAGCCATGTTTGTTCTCATTTTATTTCTTTACCTTGTAATTTCCCTGTAGTCTTGCTACAGGGTTTCCGGTTATCCCCTCTCCCCTTGCGGGAGAGGGTTAGGGTGAGGGGTATAAGATGTCATTCTATTCACCCTCCCCTTAATCCCCTCCCGTCAAGGGAGGGGAGATTTTAGGATACCCTGCGGTCTCTGCCGCAGGGAGGTTCATTTTTTTATACTCCTTGTATTCTTTTAGGTTTTTGTATGGCGCACCTTTGAGGTCAACCGCCTTTGCCATATCCCTTGTGAGATAATACATCCAGTAGTCATCAAAAATATCTTCGCCGAGTTCGGCAAATGGCCCTTTGCCATGACTCAATATCACCTTGATAGCAATGGCATTACCATCAAAAAAGCTAAACTATTCAAGCCTTACTTCAACACTGCCTCTCCGGAAAAAACTGGAACAGGGATATATCGTAAAGGTCTTTTTTTCTGATACCTTTTAATAAACTTGTCTATTTTTGAAGAAACATCATCGCTGAAGTATTTTTCACCGCACTGTTTGCATATATCCGCCGGCAGATCTTCGCAGATTACCAGTTCTTTTCGAATGTGAACCTCCAAATCTATTTTTTTATGCTCCAATTCCCCCCCCGCATAGGTCGCAAAGGTCTTTCTCCTTCATTTTGTTCACCTCCTCTAAGCAATGCCTTTTTTATATCCCTTACGCTTATATTCCGCTCTATCCTTTGAATGGTAGCATGCCCTGTTAACCTGAAATTATTTTTTCTAACACTCTGGATAATGAAGTCCTTACTCAATCCCATATTCTACTCAAAAAAACTTTGTATTTCTATCCTTCATATTAATTTCCTAAATATACTTTTTTCTCAGTTGCAGATCTACTAAATTGCTATTTTGTTAAAGAAATTGCCTCTTTTAGATCCAATGTCCCCGCGTAAAGCGCCTTCCCCGTAATTGCTCCCCAGAGATTTTTTATCGTCATTAAATTTTTTATGTCATTAATAGAGGATACCCCGCCTGATGCAATCACCGGAATATTTAAAGAGTCAACTATTTCTTCGGTTGCTTCTATGTTAGGACCTGTCATCATACCATCTTTTGAAATATCTGTATAAATAATGCCTGCTGCGCCGTCATCCTGCATTTTTAAGGCGAGGTCTTTTGCTTTGACCTCCGTAACCTCAACCCATCCTTTTACAGCAACAAGGCCGTTTTTCGCGTCAATGCCTATAATCACCCTGCCCGGATATTTTTTACACGCCTCTTTTACAAGCTCTGGTTTTTCTATGGCAACAGTGCCCAGAATCACCCTGTTGATTCCAATGGATATAAGCAGGTCGATCCTCTCCATATCCCTTATTCCTCCGCCCACTTCTATATCCATTCTTACAGATTCTCTGATTTTGCGGATGCTCACAAGATTTTTCTGGTCCCCTGTGAATGCGCCGTCGAGGTCAACAACATGAAGGAGACTTGCTCCGCATGACTCCCATCTCCGAGCAGTTGAAGCAGGGTCATCTGAATAAACAGTGGCGTCTTCCTTTTTTCCCTGAAGGAGTCTCACACAGAGGCCATCCTTTAAATCTATTGCAGGAATGACTATCATGGAGTAATATAACAAAAAGAGGAGTAAATTTTCAGAAAGACGGTCGGGAAATGTTATTATGAAATATATCCCCTGTTGCATCATTTAAAAATCTTGCTGACCTGTCTGCGTGCCCTGCACAGGCAGGAATGATATTCATTACCTCATGAGCCTCTTGCAAAAGTCCCCAAAATGTCATTCCTAACGAATGTGAGGAATCTTGTCTTTTTCGTTCGGGAAGAAATCTTTACCAACCCAAACTTAGGTCATCCCAATTGGGGTTTATAATATTCACCAACTGGTTTTTCTTCTCTCTCCGCCATTTCTTTATCTCTTTTTCTCTTTCAATAGCAGCATTTATATCTTGCGTTTCTTCAAAATAAACAAGCTTGTTCACATTATACTTTTCAGTAAATCCTTTTATAAGCTTGTTCTTATGCTCACAAATACGCTTTACTAAACCTGCCCTCGACTCAGATAGGGGGTCAGAGGTCACTCCAATCCTCTGATCAAGTCAGAGGACAGGGCCAGAGAATGACATTATTACCCTGATTTATTCTTTTCACACTATCTGTCCTGTTTTTTCATATAACTTTTGACATTACCATTGACTACACAAAGTATAAAGAGGCATTTACTGTCAATCCATCCTATACCTTTATTATTAGCGGCAATCACTTAGGCCATGTCTCCTTAAAATACAGAAACGACGAATTTGACCGTGGTTGGAGCCTCAAGAAATTCGGCCCCCCTGGACCTGCACAGGCAGAGGACAGGGATGCAGATTATTTGTCAGCAGGGCTCGGCTATTTCTATACATTTGCAGAGGGAAACGGCCTGCTTAACCTCAGGATAGAAGGCGATATTAACGATGCTGACGGCAAAAACTGGGATTATAAGGGTTACAAGGTGTCAGCAGGGCTTCTCTATCCATTTATCAATAACAGGCTTAAGGCAAGTATATTTGGAGAGGCATATCATCAGGACTTTTCAAAGATCCACACCATATACAGAAAAGAGAGGCGTGATAATACATACACAGCACAGGCAGCGCTCACATATACGATTATGAATCCGTTGGATGTAACTGTTGGATATGCTCACATAAAGAATGACTCCAATATAGGTGTCTATGAATACAGGAGAAACCTTTATACATTAAGCCTTATGTATAGGTTTTAAAAGGAGATAAGTCATGATAAGGACAGATTATGAAAAGAATCTCTGCTCAAGGAGTGAGTTGGAGATGGTAAAGATTAAAGGTCATTATATACAGAACGGCGGTGTTCAACACCGTAGAGGGTTATTAACTGTTTATTATGATCTATCCACAGGAGGATGCGATAATCGCCGATGCGATATTTATGTAATCCCTTAAGGTCATGCGGAGGGTTTTTCAGAGGAAATTTGATAGCCTCTGGATGTTGGCTCAACCAATCTATCTTTTTGAGGATACGCAGGGCTGTGTCGCTATCCAGATTTTTTAAATCTTTATCAAAGTCTGGGGTGGTTTCTATGCTATACACAGTTCTTTTTTCAATTCGTCAATGGAGCGAGTTTTTCCGGCCAAATGGTTTGCCCTGCTACGGCGCATCTTGGCAAGAAACTCCGGGTCAGAAAGAAGAAGAAAATCCTCCAATTCGTCCTCAAGCTCATGGAAGGCATGGGTGGCTTTGGATAACTTTTTTATTAAAGAAACTGGAACCTCTATTGTCTTGGGCATATTGGACACCTCATAACTTTCAGCTACTTAATAATAATCATAGAACAGAAGGGATGTCAAATGGATAGGGCTTTGAATTTTGAGTTTCTCCCGCCATCGGCGGAGAGAAGATAAACATAAAAAGAATCTCTACTCAGCAGGAATGAGTGAGATGGGAAAGGAGGGAAAGATTATGAAGGCTGTTAGAACAATTATTGTTGCTTTTCTCTGTGTTTTTGCTATCTTGTTGCAGACCAGTTATGCACAGGAAGTAAGATACCCATCGTTTGCTATTGAGCACACGATAGATCCTAAGTATAAGAAAGAAGGGGCTATATTTAGCGAGGGCTGGGGACAATGCGTAGGCTTTGTTAGACGTGGCCGTGGTGACTTTTTGAAGGGTATTTCAATTCCAACAGCAGCTGCTATGCCAGAGATAGCAGAAAAGAATGGCATTGAAGTAAATAACCTGCCGAGGGAAGGTGCTATTCTTGTTGTGCCTGGAACTAAAGTTTTACCTTTCGGTCATGTTGCAATCGTTACTAAAGTAGAAGAGACTAAAACAGATGGAGTTTACACCCTGACAATCATGGACGCAAACTCCAGGCATGAGGTTTGGCGTCACGTATATAAAGACGGCAAAAGAATTTTTCTAAACAAACGTGGCGAAGTTGTTCAAGGGAGTACAGTTGATAAACGATCTATCACCTTCACCTATTTCTATGATCTAAAAGGTAAGAAAAGGACAAAGATTACTGATAAAGCATATAGAGACCCACAATTTAATATCGTATTTATTCACGAAAAAAAAGTTGATTATAAGGCCAAGCGAGCAGAAGCATTGGGATATGTAACTGATGTTTTCAAAAGACTTTTAGGAAGAGATATGAGTGATAAGGAAAAAGAGGACTATGTAGATAAACTAATGATGATGACTGTAACGACGCAACAACAATTAGAGGCTACTGTAAGAAAATTACCAGAATATGAACAAAGGATTGCAGCGGCTCCTCCGCCTGTAACAGCACCGCCTGTGCCGACAGTGGTAACAGCGCCTCCACCTACTCTACTCTGGATCAAACCGCTACTTCCACCACCAATACGCCTGCTTGTAGAGGGTCTGGAACCTGTAATAGCACCGCTTATTCCTCTAATAGCACCGCTTATTTCTCCTCCGCCGCCTGTAGTAGCGCCGCCACCTGCACCTGTAGTAACACCCCTGTTTCCTACGGTATCCGCTGCTTCAGCACGCATACTTGGTGGAGAGATAGAGTGGATTGGAACTCCTCGGGCAATTGTCAATGTAGTCCATACACACGGCGCATCTATGCCTACTTGGAGCGGTTCTGTGTCAGGCACCGCAGCAGTTATTCAGAGCGGTTTTGTGTCAGGCACATTTAACCGGACAATCCTTGAAGGTGGACATTATAGATTAGATATGAGCGGCTCATACGCATGGGTAGCCGGAAGATCTGAAGCCCCTTCCCCTCCCCACGTTAGACTTATCGTTACCCCTTCCCCTCCTTCCGTTGGTGCCGTTATTACTGTCCCTTCTTCCCCTCCTCGCGTTCATACTATTACTTGGCCTATCCCTTTCCCTTCTGGTGCTGTTGTTACTTCCGCTAAAGTTGTTGGTACTGCACACCCTGCTACCGATGACTCTTTTTGGTTCTTATGCTCAGGCAGAGTGGGTGGGAAACCACTTTATGGCGCCAGCATTGGAGATATCCTTCGTGACCCTGCTAACCCCATGCGTGTGCATCCAGATAGACTCTGGGATGGCATGAATATAGGATGGATAGAGGATGGCTTAAAGAGGTACTGGTATTTTGGAGGGCTTTCAGGCAGTTACACAACTGTATTTTACAATAAGGACGCCGGCCCACGAGTAGGTATAAGCGGCACATTTTCTACAAGTGTAGATGGACTTTTCTGGGACGGCTCAAGACCTTTCTGGGAGCAGTTTAGCAAGATAAGCCCGACCCTTCCCAGACCAATAAGAGATTTTATGCCAGTTCCTATACCAATTACAAAAACCGCACTCAGGACATATGACATAAGCGGTTCAGGGATATTAAGCATTTCAGACGGATTGCCGAGACCAGTGGCATCGGGTAGTATGCATACATCCATATTGGGCAAAGAAATAGAGGTTACGCCGGGAAGCGGTGCCTTTGATGTCAATGTTAGAGGAGACTGGAGTGTTTCCGGAGGAAATATCACGAATTTGACGGACATTGAGGGTACTATAAACGCTACAACATCTATTACCGGGACAACCGTTTTCCCTATGCTGATTGACGGTGGAATAAAGCCCTTAGACGGCAACACTGCCTTAGTTGGCGCATTTGTTGAAAGACATGGGGTGCTGCCCCCACCAGTAGGAGTAGTGACTGGAGAGGTAGGTATAATGATGGGCAAGATGACAGGAAGTACTTCAGGGACATTTGATGGAAAGGCATTTGGAGATGTGAGCCCAGGATTCCTGCTGCCATAAAATCCCCCCTCGCCCCCCTTTGCTAAAGGGGGGAAATCTTGAGGGAAAACCCTTTGCTAAAGGGGGATAACTCAGGGAATGGGGACAGCCCCATTGAGATTGTTCAAGCGGTTAGTGCTATAGCACTAACCGCTTTTTTATTTTTCCTTCAAGGACAGGCTTACCCTCGGCCTTCCACTTCTGCTGGAGATCTTCAAGCCGTTTTACCATATTCAATGCGCATTTGACAGCAAGCTCTGCATGGTTTTCCTGCTTCATTGGAGCGACCCAGAATGCTAAAATTGCATCGCCGATGAATTTATCCAGAGAATCAAAATACTTGACCCCGTTAGAAAATTTGATATGTTTGTTTCTAACGGGGCCCGTTGCCTCATTTAAAAAT
>DBNT01000132.1 GCA_002299835.1 Nitrospiraceae bacterium UBA665
TGAAGCCATGCCTGCTTTGCTTAATTATGGATTATGGTCATAGACACCATATGGGACACATACAATTATACTATTATCAGCATTATTTTCTACAGTCATTACCTTTGCCCTTACACTAAAGACTTCTTTAAGAACATCTTCTGTTATTACCTCATGGGGAATGTCGTCCTTAAATATAGCCCCTTCCTTCACCGCAATTACCCTGTGGCTAAACCTTGCAGCATGGTTAAGGTCATGTATGACCATTATAATAGTAATTCCGAGTCTTTTATGAAGTCTTTCCAAAAGCTCCATAATCTCAAATTGGTGATGAATGTCAAGGAAAGTTGTGGGCTCATCAAGTAGCAGTATCTCTGTTTTTTGTGCCAATGCCATTGCCAACCATGCCCTCTGCCTCTCCCCGCCTGAAAGGGTATTGACCTGCCTGTAAGACATACTCTCAAGATGGGTTTCGCTGATAGCCCATTCTATGATATCAATATCACCATCAGCATTGGCAAAAATGCCATGATATGGCGACCGCCCATAAGAAACCAGATCTCTTACCGTAATGTCACCAGGTGTTTGCGGTCCCTGCGGGAGGATAGACATCATTTTGGCAACCTTTTTAGCCGGCAGTGCATGAATATCTCTGCCATTCAGTAACACTACGCCTTTTCGGGGTTTAAGTATCCTCCCGAGCGCCTTTAATATAGTGGATTTCCCTGAGCCGTTTGGTCCAATTATGGAGACTATCTGAGGGCTATCAAAATGAATATCAAGTTCCCTGACTATTACTTTCTCATCGTAGTTAATGTCTACTGATTCTGTGCTTAATCTTTCCATGCTCATCACATCCTTTGCATTCCCACTCTCAGCAGGTAAATGAAAAACGGCGCCCCTAAAAATGCCATAAAGACACCCACAGGGATTTCAACAGGGCTGAATATTGTCCTTGCAATTGTATCGGCAAAGATTATAAGTGTGGCTCCAAAGAGGGCTGAAAAGGGCAAGAGAAACTTGTGATCTGAACCGACAATTAGCCTTACTGCATGAGGTGTTATCAACCCTACAAAGCCTAAAAGCCCTGCTACAGAAACCGCCGAGGCAGCAAGAAAGGCTGAAATAGCAATAAAACCAAGTCTTACCGGCTCAACTCTCATGCCAAGCCCCTTAGCTACTTCATCACCGAGCATAAGGATGTTTAAGTATTTAAAGCCTATGAATGCTGTAGCCAGACCGATTATTGTATAGGGCAGCACCATCTCCACATGCCCCCAGCTTCTGCCAAGAAAGCCGCCGACCATCCAGTTTATTGTTCCCTGCACCCTGTCACTGTAAAAGACCATAAGGGAAGATATGCCTGCGCCAAAAAAAGCGGCTAATGCCACGCCTGCAAGTATTAATCTTAAAGGATTTATCCCCCTTTTCCATGAAATAAAATAGACAAGCATTGATGCCGTCAATGCCCCGACAAACGCTGATGCCGGCACAAGGGCGGCATGTGCAGGCAGTAATATCATAATCACCATTGCTGCCAGCCCGGCGCCAGCGGTTACACCGATTATACCCGGGTCTGCAAGTGGATTTCTTAAAACACACTGCAGTATCGCCCCTGCAATGGCAAGATTCATTCCGACCATAGCACCAACTATAATGCGGGGGAGCCTGATATTCCAGATGATATAGTAGTTAGCCCCTCCTGTATCTCCAAAGAAGACCCTCGCAATATCTGAAATGCTAATGTCAACAGCGCCAATCATTATGCTGCCGATAGCCCCTGTAATTAATGCAACAAGCCCTACAGCGCCTGTTATAATCCGTTTTGATAACCGGGGGTCAACATGTTGACTATGGATTTCGGGTTTTAGGTTTATGATTTCAGATTTATTGCTCATTTCTTTCTTCCCGCAAAAACTTCTGGATACATAAGCCTTGCGATATGCTCAACAGCATCTGCTGCCCTTACCGCCGGATTGACGCCAAAAAGCTCAAAGGGCAGTAGATGAAGCCTCTTTTCTCTTGCAGCACGTAGCCCCTTCCAAGCAGGATGTCCCTCCAACTCTCTTATAAACTTCTTTGATGCCTTATCATAATCACCATGGGTTATCACAAAAATCACATCCGGGTCTTTTGCCAAGAGGTACTCCATGCTGAATGGAGAAAATTGAGTCATACCTAATAGAGGGCTTGCGCCTGAGGCAATGTTAATCCCGCCAAGCATATCTACTATATTTCCTACAAAGCTTGTGGGCAGCGCCATATTAAAACTCTCTGTTGACCCCCAGATTATCGCAACCTTCTTTGGTTTATGTCCGGATACCTTCTTCTTTATATCAGCTACCCTCTTTTCAATCCCTGTGATTATCTTAAACGCCTTGTCTTTGTTTCCAGTCAAATCACCATAGAATCGCAGTTTATCCAGAATGTCTTTGTAACTGTTTATTGAAAGTAAAATAAAGGGAATTCCTGCCCTGTCAATGGCAGGAATTATGGCATGGTGAAATGCCACATTTATTCCAATCAGGAGATCTGGGGAAAGAGATACTATCTTTTCCACATTAGGATTAGGTGTTTGTCCTACTGATGGAAGCCCTTTAACCCTTCTATAAAGCTCACGCGGCATGCCTCTGCTGTCAGGCCTGCCAACAGCCCTGCCTCCAACAGCGTAGAGGAGTTCCATATTTGAGGGATTAAGAACAACTATCCTCTTTGGCTTCAGCGGAATCTCCACGCTTCTTTTAGCATCGTCAACAATGGTCATCTTTTTTATATCTGCAAAAGAAATAGCAGCGAAAACCAGGGCAGTAATTATCACTGCCGATACAATAACTGGTATTAAGTCTTTTAGTTTCATTTTATCCTCCCTCCAATGAACCTCCCCGTAGCAAGCTGCGGAGTATCCTAAAATCTCCCCTCCCTTGACGGGAGGGGACTAATGGGAGGGTGAAAACAACCACTTAATCACCCCCACCCTATCCCTCCCCCGTCAAGGGGGAGGGAACTATAAGGCAACCCTGCAGCAAGCTGCAGGGAATAACAAGTTTATAACCTGTTTTTAAGGCTCCTAAACTTTTCCATCTGCCCTTGAATTATCACTCTGTTTTCATCCCTGCCAAGATAGAGCTTAAACATTGCATTGCCATTTTTATTGAAAAACTGTATGGAATGGCTTTCAAGTCCCATGAACGGCTTGCTCACAAAGAAAATGGTTGACAAATCATCCGCTTTAATATGTCCTCCGACAGGTGTATCTTTTGATTGGAGATTATAAAAGCCATGACCATATTTTCCCACCGGGAAAAGGGCTTTAACCTCAAGAATGGTTGATTCGTTTTGAACAATGACTGTCAGCACGCCCCATGTTGAGACCTCTGCAATAATCTCATCGAACCTGTCCTTTGAGACCTCTTTGGCCATATCCTCCGGCAGATTTCTTATTACATCCATTTCGCAAACCTCAAGCTCTTTAGCCATTGCTCCTGTTGCCTGCGACGGATTTTTTGACACCATCTCCATTACCTTTTCCTTAAGCCCTTTTGTTTCGCATACACAATTCATCTTGAATCCTCCTTTTTTGTTTTTAAATATCTTTATCCCTGCGCTGCTATTGCCTTTACCCCGTTAGAAAGGGACTTTCTAACGGGGTTTACATTAAGCGCATGACTGCCGTTGCTTTTCATCATTACAAGCCAGTCAAGAATCGCCTGCGTGAGGTTCACATACCAGAACTGCCCTGCGATGGTAAGTTCAAGAAATCCATCGCTCATTTTTATCAGCCCTTTTGCAAGCCATGCCTCGATCAACGGAGACAGCATATCTTCGAGCTCAACTCCGTATCGGGCGCTCAGCATCGTAATATTCAGTCTCCCTAAATCCATCTGCCCAATTATGCTGCTATACAGTTCATAATCTTCTGGGGGAGACATCATGAACATTAACGGCTTTTCTTCTGCATCTATGCGCCTCATATATGAGTGAATATCCCTGTCAACAAAGAATGTGTATCCCTCTATTTTGCCGCCTGCGCCTGCGCCAAACGGAATAGTGACAAAGCCTGATTTGGACAGTTGATTGTAAAGATTTCTTTCCCTGGTATTTTTTGCCCAATGGCAAATACTCAATCTTTTGTATCGTGCTTTTTGCATAATATCCACGCCGCATTCAAACATAAGCGCCTGCACAGATGTCTTTGAAGGAGGAGGCAGCGCCCCCTTCTCCACCGCCTCCTTAAGTCTGCTGTCTTCATAAACATTAAGCTGATAAAGGTCGCCTCCGTCTATTTCACTATCTATCAATGTGCGGACATCTTTTTCCCACACATCCATTGTCTGATGAGGCATCCCATACATGAGGTCTATAATTATCGCTGCATTGTCAAGGCCATTCAGATATTTCAGCCTGTTGAGGATTTTTTCTCTGTCATCTATGCGCCCTATACATCTACGCACCTTTGTATCAAAAGACTGCACGCCAAAAGAGAATCTGTTTACACCTCCGTTAAGGCAGGCGTCAATCTTGTAATCGTCAAACTCATGAAACCTTGACTCAAATGTGAGTTCATAATCATTGGCAAGCGGCAGGTGAAGTTGAATTGCATAGAGAAGCCTTTCTATGTTTTTTGCGCTTAAAGCGGACGGAGTGCCTCCGCCGAGATAAATAGCATGGATAGGATGAGACTTTATAAACGGGGAGTCTGCATTCATCTCCAGTTCGGCAATCAACCTCGCAATATAGGCGTCTTCAATATCTTTTTTCAGAAAGTTCTGGAAAAAACCGCAATAAAGGCAGTGGGTCTGACAAAATGGGATATGAATATACACTGCCCTTTTGGATGCCCTGCCGTGTTGACCCATAAGGTCATGCCATGTTGAAGAAATAGTGTTCTGCGGCATGACACTGCCTTTTACAGAAGGATGAACCGTCCTTTTTGCATCAAATGCAAACTGTAAGGGATTGTCAGTCTCATTGCCGAAAAGCCACTTTCTGTCAGTGGAAGGCATCTCTGTCATAGCCTTTACAAATCTGTCCGCCTTGCTTATGGTCTGCATTTTTTATCCTCCGTTTAATTTATTTACAAAGGTTTCCGTAAATTCCCAGACCTCTTTTTTGTCCATAAGGGTTCTCGGTTTAAAACGCCTTTGAACCTCATCATCCGGCAGATTCAGCATCTTATAAAATCTCATCAATCCATCTCTGTCTTTTTCTGTCATCTTGGAAGGAATCATTTCTCCATGAAGCATATCTGCATGAATTACCGAACCATTCAGCATTTCTATTTGGGGGATTAGATGCTCAATGCCTCCATGAATTTTGCCTTTATGAAATACAGGCCCAGTCTTCATTGCTACGCCAAATAGGACATTTTTTTTGGATTTAAGGGCATCAAGGTTTTGTTCAATAAATGCCTTTAGCTCAGGCAAAACAGAATGGCTGTAAATCCCCGAGCCCATAATCACCATTGCATAATCCTCTAATGAGACAACATCTCCTGCCTTGACCGCATGAACTTCAAATCCCTCATATTTAAGCCTCTCACCAATCCATCTGCCTATCTGCTCTGTAGAGCCGTATCTTGAAGCTGTAACAATCAATGTCTTCATCTTTTATCTCCTTTTTGGTTCTTTCTCATTTCAAGTGGGTAACTTTCCCCTCCCTTGACGGGGGTCTATCTTCTTTCTTTTCCCCTCCCTTGACG
>DBNT01000131.1 GCA_002299835.1 Nitrospiraceae bacterium UBA665
ATCACCCCCACCCTCGCCCTCCCCCGTCAAGGGGGAGGGAATTTTTTTGCACCTTCTCCTCACAGGGGAGAAGGTAGTAACAAGTAAATGGGACGGTTCTATTTTTCAGAAGGGGGCGTGAAAACGCCCTTTTTTTGTTTTGGATTACTATTATTTTTTAAATGTGCTAATTTTTTTCATAAAGGACTCCGAACAGTTCAGGCGTTTTATGTTAAGATGATTATATGAGCCCGACAATTTTAAGAGAAAAGGGGTATAGATTTTATTTCTTTTCACGTGAAGGGTCTCGCAGGCATGTACATGTCATATGCCCTGACGGAGAGGCAAAATATTGGTTAGAACCCGAAATTGAATTAGCGAGAAACCATAAGCTATCTTGGGTTCAATTAAAAGAAATAGAAAACTTGATAGAGGTGCATTATGATGAGTTCAAAAACGCTTGGGAAAAACATTTCGGCAGTTGAGATTACAAACATTTCCAGCAATGGCGTATGGCTCTTAACTGGAGACAAGGAATTGTTTATGTCCTATGAAGACTTCCCATGGTTTAAGGATGCCCCGATTGGAAAAATTCTTAATGTTGAAGAGCCACATGAGGGACATTTCTATTGGCCGGAGCTGGATGTAGACCTTACTATTGAGATAATAGAACATCCTGAAAGATTTCCATTAAAAGCAAAATAACACATAATATAAATAAATAAAATATATTTCATAAATTAGGGACAGCAACCATTTATTTCACCTAAATTTTCCCCTCCCTTGACTATCACCCCCATCCTCGCCCTCCCCCGTCAAGGGGGAGGGTAGATAGGCATCTGTTTATATGCCTTTTGTGATATAATTTTACAAGGCCGGTTGATTAATAATGTTTTTATGGCGAGGTGAAATATGAAGGAAAGAATAGAAGTAAATCCCAATATCCATTTCGGGAAACCGTGCGTAGCAGGCACGAGGATTACTGTTCAAAATGTCCTTGAATTGGTTGCCGAAGGGATTCCTTTTGCCGAAATCATAAGCGACTATTACCCTGAATTGAAAATAGAGGATATTCGGGCATGTATCAGGTATGCCATTGAAGCATTGTCAGCCGAAGAAATACACATATCAATTCCTGCATGAAATTTCTCATTGATCAGGATGTTTATGCCGCCACCGCACGGTTTCTTAAGAGCTTGGGACATGATGTTATTACTGCCGCTGAAATAGGGTGCTCTCAAGCTGCTGATTCAGATTTGCTTCGCATTGCTCAGGAACAGGATCGCATATTTATCACAAGAGACAGAGATTTCGGAAATCTTGTTTTTGTTAAGGGATTAGGGGCTGGTGTTATCTATTTACGCCTTCTTCCCTCAACACTGCAACTGGTGCACAAGGAGTTGGAAACGGTGTTGTTGTCCTACTCTGAGAATGTCTTAAAGAAGGCTTTTGTCGTGGTTGAGCACACACGACATAGATTCTCTCGCCTCCAACAATAAGAGCCATATTTGTTTTTTCTTTTTTGATATTTGTATAAATCTGTATGAATATATCAGGCGAAAAACCTACTCTTGAAATTAATGTGATGTCTGAATAGTCTAAGTATAAAATCTTTAATCCATATCTGCCAGCAATATCCTGTAATGTTTGGATTAATTTTTCAATGGATATTATCAGATTCTTTTATCTTGGTTATTTTTTCCTGAAGATGTCTGATGCCTTTTACTGCATGTTCCCAATCCATTGCATCTTTTTCCACTTCCCATGAAAAATCTCTTTCTTTCACAATATTTTTTTCTTCAAATTCTTTGAAACTCATTTTGTATTTCTTTTTTAAGCGCTCATCTGTGAGTTTGTATAAAACAAGTTTTTTTTCATACTCGGCTAAAAGCGCCTCTTTTATCTCCTTTTCGGAAACCACTTCGAGTAGCTTCATTTGTATTACCCCCTGCTAACCATATCATACAGCTTGTAATCTCATTATAACACAGAAACTACATGCATAAGCCGGAGATAAAAGAGTCTTAATAGGGAAAAATAGGGGGAAAAATAGGGACAGCTACCATTTATTTCAAAAGGGGCGTGAAAACGTCCCTTTTTTGTTAGTATTTCAATCTGATTTTGATATGCTATTTTTAAAAGCCATTTGGAGGGCAAGTGCCTATAACACCTAAAGAAAGAATAGCTTGTCTTGAAGGCAATATTGAGAGAATAAAGGTATCGCCTTAATTTTTAGCGTATAGGGTTGTTTTTTTCATTAAGCTTGATGATTTTTGGCTCAAAGTCCTTTATCTCATCATCAGCCATGTAGCAGTAGGCAAATATAATTATCTTATCGCCAACTACTCCCTTTCTTGCCGTAGGGCCATTTAGGCAGAATTCCCTTGAGCCCGGCCTTCCGGGGATAACATATGTTTCAAACCTTTCGCCGTTATTAAGATTGCTTATCATAACCTGTTCATAAGGCAGTATGTCTGCCATGTCCATCAATTCCTTATCAATGGTTATGCTTCCCTCATAGGCAAGGTTTGACTCAGTAACAGTTGCCATATGTATCTTTGATCTCAAAAAACATCTAAACATAATATAATTTTGGTTCTTTCTCATTCCAGATGGATAACTTTCCCCTCCCTTGACGGGAGGGGATTAAGGGGAGGAGGAGATAAACAGGTCTCCCTTATTACAGCTAAAACTTCGTGTATA
>DBNT01000037.1 GCA_002299835.1 Nitrospiraceae bacterium UBA665
TTCTCTATCTCTGTTTTTGGGCGTGCTTCGTGTCCGTTGTCCGTTATCCGCAGAAGGAAATCATTTAACGGGCACGGACACGGAATACGGTTCACGGAATTCCCGGACACGGATAACGAAATTCGGATTTATATAAATTATGCTCATATATGTACTGCTCAACCACCTCGGGCAAAAGATACCTGATACTGCTACAATCTCTTAACAGCCTTCGTATTTGTGTTGACGATATGGCAAGAGGGGTTATCTCAACAGGAAAGACCTTTTTGCCAGAAATTAGAAGCCAGAAATTATCTGCCTGCGTGCGGACACGCACAGGCAGGTGAGACAGAGAAGGGGGGGTAAAAATATACGGTGACTCTGCGACATCCACAAAATCAAACCCCGGCCTTGTCATCAATACGAAATCAACCATACTTATAAGCCTCTCAGGCTGCCACCAGTTAGGAATATCTAAAAAGGCATCGATGCCGAGGATAAAAAAAAGCTCATCATCCGGATAAATCTCAACGAGTTGCTGAAGAGTATTTACAGTATAGGATTTTTCACTTCCCCTCAGTTCGATATCCGATACCACAAAACTGACATTAGAGTCTGTTGCAAGCCTTGTCATAGTGTATCTGTGTGATGGTTCTATTAAATCTTCTGTCTTAATAGGCGGATTGCCTGAAGGTATAAAAATAACCTTATCAAGGCCAATCCTTTCTTTAGCCTCTTCAGCAGCCCTTAGATGCCCGAAATGTACCGGATTGAATGTGCCGCCAAAAATTCCAAGTTTCATGATTGCTCGTTACTCGTTATTCATTACTCGTATAACAAATAACGAATAACTTTAAAATCATAGCCCCATTTTTTCCAGCGCATCTTCTCCCCTCGCCCTTGATGCAGGAGCGTCTTCAGGAAGGTAAAGCATTACACCGCCCTTAACAGGCCTTATAACAATTTTCCCTTCTCCTGCAAGCTGGTTGGTTATTTTTATTGGGTCTTCTCCTATAAAATATTTCTTAAAGGCATCATTAAAACCTGAATACACCGTATGGATGCCTTTATATCCCTCTTTCCTCAGACTCACTATCGCCTTTTTCACAAACTCCTCATAGCTCAATTTTTCTGCCATTTTCGATTCCTCCTCTTATATTTAAATATGTATATGGGCTTTCACTTATTTACCCATTACCAATACGGTCATTAGTAAGGCGTCACAAACTGTCATTCCTGCTTGCCTGCCTGTGCGGAAGCAGACAGGTCGGGAATCTTTCTTTTCCGATTCCGAACAACTCGGAAGGATTGCGGACAAGCCGCAATGACATAGAAAAGAGCAATATCTCCATACTTATGAATTCCTTATTTACCATTACTCCCTCAGTTGTCCGCTTCCAAAAACTATGAACTTGGTGCAGGTCAATTCCTCAAGCCCCATCGGTCCCCTCGCATGTATTTTATCAGTAGATATGCCGATCTCTGCTCCGAGACCGAACTGGTATCCATCATTCAATCGGGTTGATGCATTCACAAACACCGCAGATGAATCCACCTCCTTGAGAAACCGCATTGCCTTATCATAGTTCATTGTAACAATAGCATCGGAATGGGCCGAGCCGTATTTGGCAATATGATTCATTGCTTCATCCATATCCTTGACAACTTTTACATTCAAGATAAGGTCGAGATATTCATTGTAGAAGCCTTCCTCGCTGACCTCAGCCATTTCGGGGTATATTGCTATTGTCTTCGGGCAGCCCCGCAGTTCAACGCCTGCATCTTCAAATCTCTTCAGAATCTTCGGCAAAAATCCTTCGGCAGTAGCCTCATCAACAAGCATCGTCTCCATTGCATTACAGGTACCCGGCCTTTGCACCTTTGCATTAAAGCATATCTCCTCTGCCATTATTAAATCAGCATCTCTGTCTACAAACACATGACAGACACCTTTATAGTGCTTGAGAACCGGTATCCTCGAATTCTCTGTAACCGCTCTGATAAGACCTTCACCCCCGCGTGGTATTATGAGGTCAACAATACCCTCAAGCTTTAACATCTCTATTATCGCTTCCCTGTCAGAAATATCAATAAATGTAACGGCTCCTTCATAAATACCTTCTGCCTTTGCAGCATCTCTCAGGATATTAACTATCGCCTTATTGGAGTTTATAGCCTCAGAGCCGCCTCTCAACATGACTGCATTGCCGGCCTTTAGGCACAAACTCGTTGCGTCTGCCGTTACATTGGGACGGGCCTCATAAATTATGCCGATTACCCCGATAGGCACTCTCATCCTCCCTACCGTCATACCATTGGGTCTCTGCCACATCTTTGTAATCTCTCCAACAGGGTCAGGTAGTTGAGCAACCTCAATAAGGCCATCGGACATCTCACTTATTCGCTTTTCATTTAATGTTAACCTATCTACAAGAGCCTTTGAAAGCCCTTTGTTTTCAGCGTATTCTGTATCCTTTTTATTTTCAGCAATCAAATACCCTGCACTGCCTTTTAGGGCATCTGCCATTTTTATAAGGGCTTTATTTTTCTGATTCAATGATGCCCTTGCAAGGCTTCTTGCACCTTCTTTTGCTTCCATAGCCTTATTGATAATAAATTCCCTTATGTTCATACATATGACCTCCATTGATAGGCTAAATTATTAGGCTATAGGCTATTTAATTTTGATTGTATCATAGAAAACTGATTTTTATCATAATATATTTAGGAAAAATTTTTGTTATAATAGCATAGATTAAAGTTTTTAGGAGGTTTTTTATGGCAAAAACACCGGTAGTTGATATGGATCTCTGCACTGGCTGCGGCTCATGCGTTGAAGTATGTCCTGAGGTATTTGAACTAAGAGATGATAAGGCATGGGTAATAGGTTATGACAAATGCGACACATGCGATTGCGAAGAGGCAGTGAACATCTGTCCTACAGAAGCAATCAAAATGGAGTAGTGTAAAAGAGCAGAAGAATAAAATTCAAAATTACAAATTCAATGAGGCTCTTGCAAAAGTCTAAAAATGTCATTCCCGAAGTTCTTAATCGGGAATCCAGTTCCTTTAAAATCAACGACCCCCGATTAAGAACTTCGAGGGCAGGCTGCTGGATTCCAGCTTTCGCTGGAATGAGCTACT
>DBNT01000173.1 GCA_002299835.1 Nitrospiraceae bacterium UBA665
ATAAATAATCTTATCGCATCGATAAAGGCTTTGATGCCATGCCTGCTTTGCTTGATTACGGATTAAGTTCAGTGACCATTGTGCTGTTTTAAATCTGATATGACGCGTTTCATTTTTAAAAGAAGCCACAAGCCAGGTAGCGCTGTCAAAAAGGTGATAAAAAAGAAATTAGCCCATCCTACATACTCAACAACAAAACCGGAAGATGGAGCGATAAATATTCTGCCGAGGGCTGCCAAAGAAGAAAGTAGGGCATATTGAGTAGCGCTGTATTTCTGATTGCAAATAGTCATGAGTAGTGATATAAAGGCTGCTGTTCCCATGCCGCCGCAAAGATTTTCAAAAGTCACAACAAATATAAGCATCCCGTAATTTTTGCCTATCCATGCCAGCGCCATAAACGACAAATTTGAGACAGCCTGCAAGGCGCCGAATATCATCAGCGATTTGAAAAGACCGAGCCTAACCATAAGAGCGCCTCCTAATATTGCGCCAAATATTGTAGAAATAAGCCCGAGTCCTTTGTTAATAGCGCCGACTTCGCCAGGAGAAAATTCAACACCTCGTATAAGAAAAGCCGTGGTAAGAGTGCCTGCGTATGCATCGCCCAGCTTGTATAAAATTATCAATAAAAGCATTGCTACAGCGCCGCTACGGGAAAAATAGTTTTTAAGCGGTCCTACCACAGCTTCATGCAGGCTTTTTGGGGGTGTTGTTTTTACTTCTGGCTCTGGAGCAAAAAGCGTTGTAATCACACCTATTGACATAAGACCTGCCATCAGTAAATATACATTGCGCCAGCCTATATACTCTGAAAGTATAAGGGCGGTAGCTCCTGATATAAGCATCGCAACCCTATATGCCGATACAAAAACACCAGCTCCGATACCTCTTTCTTTTTCTTTGAGCGTATCTGTGCGGTATGCGTCAATTACAATATCCTGAGAAGCAGATGTTAATGCAACTCCTAAGGCTATCATGCCAAGTAGCCATGGAGAGTATAAGGGAGAGTTGAATGCCATAATTGTGATTCCTATTATCAGACATATCTGCGTAAGAAGCATCCATCCGCGCCTCCTTCCAAGTCTGCCTTTCAATTGCAGGGGCACAAACCTATCCATCAAAGGAGACCATAGAAATTTTATAGTGTAAGGCAACCCAACAAGGGCAAAGATTCCTATAGTGCGTAAATCAACACCTGATACAGTCATCCATGCCTGAAGGGTACCGCTTGTCAATGCAAGTGGCAGACCGGATGAAAACCCTAATAGTGTTATTGCAGCTATACGCCTGCTACTAAATATCTGTAAATATATAGACAGTGAGCTCATTTATTTAAACTCCAATTTAACAGGAATTTGCCCTTTAAAGCCAATTTTTCCGCCAATTTCTCCGCCAATTTCTCCAATTAATCCTTTTACAACAGCTATTTGTGCCTGTTCGGTTGCTTCATATGCAGCGATAAGTATATCAGCTTTGCTAAAATATCGTAAAACATACGGACTTCCAAAAGATATTACAATAGAATTTTCAGACATTCCGATAATACTATTAATTTTTCCGAGTTCTTCCCTGTCAACTCCAGAATTGCCTTTCCATGCAGAAACAGAACTGAAAACAGCACATATCGCTAATTTTAAATTACTGATTTTACAGTGAGATTTATCCAATAATTTAAAGTAATTCATTAAGATAGATGTGTCATATAATTGCTTGTCGCCTGCAAATATAAGATTTGCAATACCCATATCCTTAAGCGGCAAAAGTCCTGACTTTGTTTTTATTAAACTTATAGAGAGGTCAGTAATATGTTCAGAGATCTTTTTATTAGAAAGATAATCTGCTTCTGGGGGGCCTGTCAGGTGTAATCTGCTCTTAACCTTTAAAATTCTATTTAAAGCTGCATCTATAATATCTTCGTTAATTTCTTTAGTGTCAATCGCATTTTTAATTTCATCTGCAGCAGCACCTGCATCATCTGGATGAAGCAGTATATCAGCGCCTGCCTTTAAACATTTTGTATGAATATTTTTTATGCCTTTCAGCGCATGCATATTTAAAGCATCTGTAAGTATTAGTCCTTTAAAGCAGAGTTCGTTTCTTAAAAGCTCATTGATAATCTTTCTGGAAATGCTTGCTAACTTTGAGTCAAGAGACGGGATAGACAGATGACCTATCATAATGCTGCTGACACCTGATTTTATTGCTGTAACAAAAGGCATTATATCCACTTTTTTAAGGGTATCTTCTGTTTTATTAATAACAGGCAGTGCAATATGCGAGTCAGTAGCAGTGTCTCCATGACCTGGGAAATGTTTGGCGCAGCTTATCAGTCCTGAATTTTCAAGTATTTCTATATATTTAGAGCCAAACCATGCTGTATTTTCTGGATTGTCTGAAAACGCCCTCGTGCAGATGATGGGATTATCAGGATTTTGATTTACATCAAGCACAGGGATAAGTGGCATATTTATTCCAATATCGCTTGCCTCTGCTGCCACTGCATTAAGCATCTCTTTAAGGGTCTGGATGTTTGCAGGATTTTTTTTGTCTATGGCTGCTCCTACAGCCATCTGACATGGAAATCCTGTTGCCCCTTTAATTTGCTGTCCGACTCCACGCTCTATGTCGGATGCTATAAAGAGTGGTGTTTCAGCTATGAGCTGCAGTTCTTTGATAAAGCTCTTTATCTCATTTTTTAAACCGCCAAAAACTATAAATCCGCCGATGCCTTTGCCTACAAGTTCTATTATTTTCTTTCGGTATGTTGGGTCTGATATATTGTCTCCGTTTAAGCGGCTTACAATAAGTTGATATATCTTTTTGGAAATATGGGCACAGTTAGTAGATTGCATTAAAAATCTCTATTGTTTTTTTAACAATATCAAAAACAGGAACCCTTTTAGTCTCTTTTGTGCGCCGCACCTTAATCTCTACCATATCATCTTTTAATGCCTTTTCACCTAAAATAACATGAAGAGGAACGCCTATAAGGTCAGAGTCTTTAAACTTAACACCAGGCCTTTCGTCTCTGTCATCAATAAGCACATCCAGTCCATTTGCAGAGAGCATTTCATATAAAGATGTTGAAATGTCTATTGTTTTTTTATCATTAATATTAAGCGGTATAATCTCAATATCAAAAGGCGCTATACTTTTGGGCCATATAATACCATCGTTGTCATAATTTTGCTCTATAGCAGCAGCAGCTATCCTTGCAGGCCCGATACCGTAACTGCCCATTATCATAGGTTTTTCCTGCCCATCTCGGTCAAGGAACACAGCATTTAGTGGCAAAGAATATTTAGTTCCTAATTTAAAAATATTGCCTATTTCAATGCATTTTTCAATATTAATTAAAGCATTACATTCAGGACATAGGTCACCTTTTTTTGCAGTATGAAGGTCATGCCATTCCGGGTTGAAATGAACTCTGGCTTTTATTCCTTTTGTATGAAAATCAATTTTATTGGCGCCTGAAATATAAGTTCCTTCTTTTAATGCATGATCAGCAAGAATTCTTAGTTTATGCCCCATCGGGCCGATAAACCCTGCAGAAACTCCTAATAAAGATAAAACCTCTTCTTTAAGGGCAGTCCTAAAAGGTCCTATTATCTTTGAAAGTTTTTTCTCGTGTAGTTCTTGATCACCCCTTATAAGCACAAAAACCGGTCCTTCAGCAGCCATTAATAATAAGCTTTTTATAAAATATGCTGATTCAATACCCAAAAACTCTGACACCTCTTTTACGGTCCTCTTTTGGGGTGTATGAACCTCTTCATATTCCCAGCCCGCGTCTTTGGTAGCCTGTGATACCGAACGTGCCACTTCAACATTTGCTACATAACCACATTTATTACACAGCACAATATCATCCTCTCCAGCAGGGCTGGGAGCCATGAACTCATGGGCAGTTGCACCTCCCATCATTCCGGGGTCTGATTCCACTTGATAAAAATTTAAACCGCATCTTTTAAATATCTTATGGTAGGTATCAGCATGAAGTTTATAGTTTTTTTCAAGTCCTTGTTCGTCAATATCAAAACTATAGCTGTCTTTCATAATAAATTCTCTTGTCCTTAATATGCCGCTTTTGGGTCTAGCCTCATCCCTTAACTTTGTCTGTATCTGATACCATATTTGTGGTAATTGCCGGTATGAACGTATCTCTTTTGCTGCAAGCCATGTCATTATCTCTTCATGAGTCATGCCGAGACACATATCCCTGCCTGTTCTATCTTTTAACCGGAACATTTCATCCTTTATCTCATACCAGCGTCCTGTTTGCTGCCAGATTTCAGAAGGGTGGAGTATGGGCATTGAGATTTCTTGTGCGCCCATGGCCTCCATTTCTTCTTTAAGTATTTTATTGATTCTATTTAAAACCCTCCAGCCGAGTGGTAAAAATATATAAAGACCCGAGGCAAGTTGGCGAACATAACCGGCTCTGAGCATGAGTCTGTGGCTGACAACCTCTGCCTCAGAAGGGACCTCCCGCATTGTCGGAATAAAAAGATTAGAAAATCTCATATAAATCCTCCGTTTTGTCACCCCGAGCAAAGCGAGGGGTCTTAAAACACATTGATTTTAAAAGATTCCTCACTTCGTTCGCAATGACATTTTTGCTCTTTTATGACTCTTGCAAGAGCCTCTATTAAAAAACCCTAAAAATGCATTTATATCAGCCTCTTGCAAGAGTCATAAAAATGTCATTCCCGAAGTTCTTAATAGGGAATCCAGTTCCTTTAAAATCAACGACCCCCGATTAAGACCTTCGAGGGCAGGCTTCTGTCATTCCAGCTTTC
>DBNT01000081.1 GCA_002299835.1 Nitrospiraceae bacterium UBA665
CATACCTGCTATCCATGATTACTGATTACGATTCTCCTTCACTGTTTTACTGCCTGCAGTGTTATTATAAAAGTAGTGCCGTGATCTTCGGATGACTCCTCCACCGTCTTTGTCTCAAATCGTATTGTGCCGCCAAACTTAGTTATAATCCCGTATGACACAGAAAGCCCGAGGCCCGTGCCCTCGCCCACACTTTTTGTTGTAAACAAAGGATCAAATATCTTTGTTCTGTATTCCTTTTTAATCCCCGTGCCTGTATCAGCAAACCTTATTTCCACCTGGCCGTTGCTTAAAGATGTTTTAACATTAAGAGCGCCTCCTCCTCTCATAGCATGGATGGCATTATTTATTATATTGAGAAATACCTGTTCGAGTTCGCCGGCATTAGCCTTCACCTCGGGCAAATTGTCCTGCATCTGCAGCGTTAAAAAGATTTTATTCAAAAACAGGGTATTTTTGACAACATTTATTACTACCTCCACGCTGTGATTGACATCAATAAATTCTTCCTTATATTCGCTATAGCGCGCAAAACTCAACAGGTTCTGAACCACCCTTCTTGCGTTCATTGCCTGTCCTTCTATTGTCTTCAATATATTATATTCCTCCGAGTCGGGCTTTGTCTTTTCTAAAAGCATATCCGAAAAGCCGAGGATAATAGCAAGGGGATTGTTTATCTCGTGTGCTACACCTGCAGCAAGCGTCCCCATAGAGGCAAGTTTTTCAGCATGGTACATCTGCTCCTCTTTCCCCTTTTTCTTTATGAGCGATATGTCCCTCGCTATTCCGAGCACAGCAAAAGACTTTCCTGCCTCATCAAAAAGCGGACTGAAGATTGTGCTTAGCCAGTGTTCTTCTCCATCTATATTCACAGGATAAGTTATCTGATTACTAATATGCGAATCAAAAACCCCTTCAATTGCTTTTAATTGCAAAACTGCGCTATCTTCATTAAAACATAATTCTCCTAAATTAACACCCATAATATCTTCCCTTGATATCTTATAAAAAGAATATCCTGCCATATTCATTGATGTTATGATACCATTGCGGTCTACTGTAAATATAATGTCATTTGCATTTTCAATAAGAGACTTGTACCGCTCCTCAGATTTTTTCAACTCCGCTGTCTTTTTTTCTACCTCTTCAGATAATAAACTTGACCATCTTAGCATTATGCCTATTATTAACCCTGCGCCGAGCAGTATTGTCAGTATAACAGTTCCCTCAAGTATGAACTGCCCCATTTGCACAGTTCGGATTACTCCCTCTACCTCGATTATAGGAGCCACAACTGCAACAGACCATATACGGTTTTTGTCCTTATCATCTATACGAATAGGAGAATAAGCTATCAGTTTTTCCATCTCCCTTTCTTCTCCTCTATGCCATCCTGAAATATACCAGCTTGTGCCCTCCTTGCCTTTCAGCATCATCTCTTTTTGTATCTCGTTGATTCTCGCAAAAGATATCATAGGTTTTTTCTCCTGCCTTGCTTCAAATGCGCTTTTGCCTATAAAGTCTGTTTCAAGATGATATAAAAAAACACCGTTGTAGTCTATAACCCATGCATATCCGGTTTGTCCTGACCGTATGCCCTTGGTTATTTTTTCAATAAGGGAATGTACATCTACAATAAACATTAATACCCCTAAAAGCTCATTAGTAGCTGCAGAATGTGCCTCATCAACAGAAACTTGCCAGACGGGCATGACTACTTTCTTTATAAGCCTTTGATCATTGTCTCCACGGGTCAGGACTGAAACATCGCTTATCATAATATGCCCCATGTTTTCCTTTTGCCTGGCCCATTTAAGATAACGCAGGTCATCATGTGAGTCAGGACGAAAAACGCTGTATCCTAAAGCATCCATTAAATGTGTCTTCCTCTTTTTATTCTCTATAAATCTAATCTCCAGCACCCCCTCTTCCCTGACGCTTAAAAATGCAATCTCCATCCTTTTTGCCATAAATACTGGCTCGGCATATTGGACAAAAGGAGAAAGACTGAGAAGATAGAGTTCTCTTTTTAAAATATTTATGCTGTTTTCTATCTGGCTTGCAGCATGTCTGGCAAGCACAAGCTGCTGCTGATTAAAGCCTTCAATAACTACTTCCCTCACCTTTTTCGCAGACATCCAGCCCAACAAAAAAATCACGCCGAGCAAAACAGACACGGTTATTAACACAATCTTTTTGAAATGCCTTATAAAGACATCAAACCATGAACTTGTATGAAAAACAGAAATGCGGTTAAAAAGCTCTTTTACATTCAAGGGGTGTCCTGCCATAGATTATTCTCCGAGGCTTCTGTCATAAAGCTCCTTTTTGCTTAGCCCGTATTCAGATGACACTATTTTAACGGCATCCTTGCGGCCTTTGCCTTTTTTCATAAGGGTTTTAATCTCTGACAGCGCCTCCTCAATAAGCGCAATGGAGGCGATATCCCCCTTCTGAAATCTCCCTTCTTTAAGACTCTTTTTTCCCTCAACTATTATTACATACTCGCCGGCGATTGTGCGGTCTTCAAGCGAATTGAGTATTTGGGGTATCTGCCCCCTCAGTGTCTCTTCATGTATTTTTGTTATTTCTTTTATTACTGCTGCATATCTGTCACCAAATATTTCTTCCATATCAGAAATAGTATCCAATATCCTATGAGGCGCTTCATAAAAAATAAGGGTTTCAGGCTCAAGAGCCAAATCATTTAATTTTTTCCGGCGCTCACCTGCTTTTGGAGGGAGAAATCCTATAAATGTAAATTTTTCTGAAGGAAGTCCGGACACAGAAAGAGCTGCTATCAATGCAGAAGGGCCTGGCACTGGCATTACATCCACACCTTCTTCAACAGCCCTTTTTATAAGCACTGCTCCAGGATCAGATATGCCCGGAGTGCCTGCGTCAGATATTATGGCAACAGAAAGCCCTAATTTGAGGCGGTCTATTATCTCCTCTGCCCTGACTTTTTCTTTCTCAGACCAATAACTGATGAGCGGTTTTGATATGCCATAATGATTCAGGAGTTTAAGGGAATGCCTTGTGTCTTCAACTGCAATAACATCAACCTCCCTTAAAACCCTGAGAGCCCTCAATGTAATATCTTCAAGGTTGCCTATAGGAGTAGAAACAACAAACAGCCTGCCTAATATTTTACTTTCCGGCATTTTACTTTCTAATAAGACCGCCTTTAAAAGTGCTTAACCACCTTATATGGCTTCTCTCCTCATTGATAATCTCTTCAACAATCTCTTTTTCTTTAACTGCATCTATTATGCCGTGAAAATAAAGAAGCGTTTCTTTTTCAAAACCGATTGCAAAGTTTAAGGCATCTTCAATGCTCTTTATATGGTCCATTGACGGAAGGGATTTATTTTTTCCTAAAAAAAATTCAGATTCAACAATCGCCCTCATGTACTGCGATGCATCTTCCCATCCCTCTGGCTCGCTGTCACCAACAATTTCTTTAAGTTCCAGAAATGTCTTTTCATGCTTTAATTCCTTGTCTGCAAGGGTTAAAAAGAGTTTATTAATGCCTTCGTCTTCTTTAAACTTCTGTGCCATTGAGGTATAAAATTGATAGCCGAGCTTCTCTGTCTGGACTGCCTGCTCAATTACTTCCCTGATAGAAAATCTTTCCATAACTCCTCCTGATGTTTTATTAATTATTCCAATTTTAAAGACCTTCTCAATCGCCTGTCTATTTTGAGTATCTCATCAACATTATCGCCGGTCAAATCCCACGAATATTCTCCTTTTGCATTCCTTTTGAGCTCTATCCTTACGGGTTTTTTTGGCTTCACCTGTTGAATTTCCTGCTTCTTGCTGAACTGAAACGTCTGATTGCTTGACTGTCTTTTATCAACATTTGCAGCATGTGCAAACAGCGTGAAAAATAAAAATAAAAAAAACAAAATTAAAAAAATCTTTCTTATTTTTGATTTTTGATTTTTGATTTTTGATTTTTCCATCACCAACTCCTGTATTTATTTGTAATCGGAAATCTTCTGTCCTTTCCAAACGCCCTCGGCGTAATCTTTATGCCTGGAGGCGACTGCCTTCTTTTATATTCACTTGTATCTATCATCTTTATAACCTTTTTTGTGCACTCTGCCTCGCAGCCTAAATTAACTATCTCGTCAAAACTTCTGTCTTCCTCTACATACGCCTTAAGTATCAGGTCAAGGACTTCATACGGCGGAAGTGTATCGGTATCTTTCTGGTCAGAACGCAATTCTGCTGACGGCTCTCTCCATAAAACTCTTTCGGGTATAACAGTCTTTTTAGCCATATTATTTCTCCATCTGCATATTTTATATACCAGTGTTTTCGGCACATCTTTAATAACAGCAAACCCGCCTGCCATATCTCCGTATAATGTTGCATATCCAACGCTCATCTCGGATTTGTTGCCTGTTGTCAATACAAGCCATCCGAACTTATTCGAAAATGCCATCAGCATGTTGCCCCTTATCCGCGCCTGAATATTTTCCTCAGCCGTGCCAAATGGCAAATCCCTGAACTCCGGCTTCAGGGCATCGAGATAGGACATATAGACAGAATCAATAGGCACCTCTGTTACTTTTATATTCAGGTTATTTGAAAGCGCAAAGACATCTTCCCTGCTCTCCTTTGAAGTATAAGGAGACGGCATAAATATGCCTTCCACATTGTCGCTTCCGATAGCATGAGCAGCAATTACGGCTACAAGGGCTGAATCAACACCGCCACTCAAACCTATGCACACCTTTTTAAACCCATTTTTATGCACATAATCCCTTGTGCCGAGCACAAGGGCATTGTAAACTTCTTCCTCTACCTGAACTGACGGGTGAATCGGTGAACAGGCGAATCCGTGAATTATTCCCCGTTTCCCCGCTTCTCCGTTTCTCCGCTTCTTCGTGTTAATAACAATTTTTTCCACCATCCCATTTTTTAGCGCAATTATCTGCTGTCTTCTGCAAGAGTCATGCAGTCTTTTCATAAATACAGCATCAAGATCTAAGTCAACAACAATCATATCTTCTTCAAACTGTTTTGCAGTGGCAATAATGTCTCCGTTTTGATCAACCACAAAACTCCGGCCGTCAAAAACAAGTTCGTCCTGCCCGCCAACAGCATTCAAATACGCTACAATTACGCTGCTGTCAGATGCCCTTGTAGAAAGTATTTTCTCTCTAATGCAGTATTTTCCCATTGTATACGGAGAGGCATTAATATTTATTATAAACTCTGCTCCGGCCAGCGCCTGAATTGTGGCAGGACCTTCGGGGTTCCAGATATCCTCGCATATATTGACGCCAAAGGCTATATCATCCATCAAATAGACAGGATAACGGCTGCCTGTCTGAAAATACCTGAACTCATCAAATACGCCGTAATTTGGTAAATGTATCTTATGATAAACATCAACAACTTTTTTGCCGCTGATAATTGCCGCTGCATTATATATATCGTCCTTCCTGTCCACAAATCCGACAACAGCGACAATATCCTCAACCTTTTCCCTGATCTTATCAAGGGCTGTCAAATTGTCTTTGATAAACTGGGGTTTTAACAATAAGTCTTCAGGGGGATAGCCTGTTACAGCAAGCTCTGGAAACACTATTATATCCGGACAATATTTATATGCATCTTCAATAAGCTGAATTATCTTTGCAGTATTGCCTTCAAGGTCGCCAACCGTAGAATTCATCTGACAAAGGGCAATCCTTACTGTTTTCATGTAATGAATTTTATCATATTACATTATATATTTCCTAATATATTTCCTACCAGATTGTTCTCTTGACAAGAAAGCAATATTTTAGTTTTAATGAATATCTTAAATTTAGCAGGCGCGTAGCTCAGTGGGAGAGCGCTACCTTGACACGGTAGAGGTCAGGGGTTCGATACCCCTCGTGCCTACCATTTGCAGACCCTTGAAATCCGTAGGAATCAGCTAACATCAATGATTCCTGCGGATTTTTCTTTTTGTTTCTGTTATGGTTAATTGTGGAGTAAGGGAGCTAAAATATACTATGTTTTGGGTGGTTTTTAGGTAGTTCTTGCAAAATTTTCAGTTAGAAAGCCCCTGAATTTATTCAGGGGAGGGGGAATCTAAATGAAGTTGTATTGCTATCACTGTGGTAGATTTATTGACCTATATAGTGTTATCTATCCACACGGTTTTGCCAGTATCTCAAGAACTTTCAGTTCAAAAAATCTTTTTGACGCTGCAGAGCGTATAACAAGCACCGAATCGGCTCCCCGTGCAGTGCCTGCAACTGCAAGGACTTCTTCTCCTTCGGGAATAAGTCCTGCATCTGCAGCCATCATAGCTATTTCACAGCAGACTTTTGTGCCTTCTCCAAATCTTCTCAAAGCCTGTGCAACAATGAGGGTGGGATAGAGTCCATTGAATTTTGATGCAAAAGCGGTTTCCAGAGTGTGCGTAATCATTGTGCCTGTATAAACTTTTGCGCCGGCAGCTACGATTTTATTTTTCATTTCAGGAGTCATTTCATGAGTGTTTGGAGATTTAAAGCCTGCAGAATGTGTTACTACCACTATGTTTATGCCCGCATTTTTTAACGCTTCTGAAAACAGTAGTCCTGTATCTCCTTCGGTTGATGCTATAACGAGATGTTTATAATTGCCTTCTTTAATAGCATCTTTTACTATCTGAAGACATGCCCCTGTATTGTCCCTGCCCGGATTTTCAAAATACATAACTTTTCTTTCCATGAATTGCCTCCTCAAAAAAAAATAAACATAATGAGACTCTTGATTTACAATATAGGATAGCCCAATTTTATATTTACCGAATTAAAGGTGTGAATACGTTCAATTTAATTTGTTTAAAATTCCAGCTAACCAAAACATCAACTCGCTCCACAGTAGCTATGGTATGATAATGTTCGGTATCATTTATCTAAATATATCATAAATCAGCACACATTATTAAAGTTGTATTTAATAAGACTATTTTCGGCTATCAAAATAATTTGTGTTACAGCAAAATGAAAATGTCCTATTAGAGCAAAATAATTTGTTGACTTTTAGTTTCCGATAATATATGTTTATACACATGAGAAATACATTACCGAAAGAAGTGAAGTTTTTGTTAACCCAAGCACAATTTTAGTTTGACCATTATATGCGCAAAAAACTCGGTGAAATACTTTTAGAAACAGGGCTGATTACAGAAGATCAGATTAACCAAGCACTAGCCTCCCAGAAAACTAAAAAGCAGAAGATAGGAAAAACACTCGTTGAATTGGGGTTTGTAACAAAGGACCAAATCGTCGAAGCCCTTGCCGAAAAATTAAATCTTCAAATCATTTATTGTGCAGACCATAAAATACCGGATGAACTTAAAAGGCTTATACCAAAGGATTTCGCTAAAGAAAATCTTGTTTTTCCAATAAGCAAAAAAGATAACACCCTTGTTCTTGCCATGTCTGACCCGCTGGATTACGGGACAATAGATACCATTTCATTTAAAGATCGCATCAGGGTCTTGCCGGTAGTTTCGTATGACTGGGCAATTCTCAGGGCAATAGAAAACAATTATGTAGAAGATGAAAATGTGTTTGATGTGTTTAGCGCAAATATCACTGCGGACAAAGAAATTCAATTTATAGAAGAAAAAGATGTAGATGTTGTCGATGCGAATATAGAAACATTATACTCAAAAAGCAAAGTGCCGCATATTGTAAAGCTTGTAGCAATGATTATTGCAGAGGCAGTAAAAGCCAAAGCAAGCGATATTCATATCGAACCCCAGGAAAGGTATGTAAAAGTAAGATTCAGAGTAGATGGAGAATTACGCAATATTTTCAAATACGACAAAAATATACATGACTCAGTTGTATCGAGGGTAAAAATAATCTCCAATCTCGATATTACAAAGAGACGGCTTCCACAGGACGGAGGCGCCCATGTGTCATTTCATGGCAAAGAGATAGATTTAAGAATATCTACCCTTCCATCTCTATATGGAGAAAAGATAGTTATAAGATTGCTTGATCAAAGTGTTGGACTGATACCCCTTGAAGACCTTGCAATGCCTGAACATATCAGAAATTCCATAATTGAGATATTCAACAGGCCGCAGGGAATGTTTATTGTTACAGGTCCAACCGGAAGCGGGAAGACCACCACTCTCTATGCCTGCCTGAATCAACTTCGTTCAGACACAAGAAATGTTGTCACAATAGAAGACCCTGTTGAATACAAATTAGAGGGAATAACACAAATACCCGTTAATGAATCAATCGGCCGCACATTTGCATCTGTTCTTCGCTCTATTTTACGCCAGGACCCGGATGTCATTAAGATAGGAGAGATAAGAGATGCCGAAACAGCGGAAATTGCAATAAAGGCCTCCCTTACAGGACATCTCGTCTTGACCACCTTGCATACAAACAGCACAATCGCAACAATTACACGGCTTGTCAATCTCGGAATCCAACCCTATCTTATAAATTCTGCTGTTTCTGCTATATTAGCTCAAAGACTTGTCAGAAGAATATGTGTCCACTGCCGTCAGGAATCAGAAATTACCGAAGAGATACTATCCTTTATAGAAAGCCACAACCTTCCTGCAATAAAAAAACATTATCATGGCACAGGATGTCAAAAATGCTCTAATACTGGATACTTAGGCAGGATAGCTGTTTATGAATATCTTACAATGACACCTACCTTAAGAAAATTGCTTACGCATGACACCAGTGAAAGTTCGCTGCTAATGGCAGCCAAAAAAGAAGGGGTCGCTTTTCTTTTTGAAGACGCATGGAATAAGGTAAAGGATGGGATAACAACCGTTGAGGAAGTAATTGCAAAGGTTCCTTTTGATTAGCTCTATGCTCACTTTGAAGATAATCTAAATCCTGCTATTTTCAAATATTCTGCGCCTGTGGATTTTAAAACACTCTGCATGAGCAGAACTTCATTTACCTCTATGCTACCAAAAAATGTATCCTTAAATGTATAGAGTTCCTTGATGACCGGCTCAATACCCTTTCTTTCCTTCACCCTGCCTATGGCCCTGCCTATGGCCCTACCTATGGTAAGATGTGGAGAGAATTTCCTGTCCTCTTTTTCAAATCCCAATTCAGACATGGATTCTTCTATATCCTCATAAAGCTCCTTCAACTCTTCTGACTCATCTATCCCAATCCATAGCACATTAGGATATTTGAAGTTCGGGAATGCGCCTGCACCTTGGATATTAATATTAAACACATCATGCTTAACGCATATCAATGCGAGTCCTTTTTCTATATCAGGAATTAAATCTTCTTTTACATCACCGAGGAATTTTAATGTCAGGTGAACATTTTTAGCAGAAACCCATTTGATGCCTTTTGAATTTAGTCCGCATTTGTCGATGACACCCGCAATGGCATCTTTTATATTCCCCGGCATATTTATAGCGATGAAACATCTCATAACATCCATCATTTATCAAAACATGGCAGGACATGGTATTGGAGCGACTTCGGCAGCCCAAGCGTAACATGGATGTTTAAGCGGGCTGGCGTAGCTTCGGAGGCAGGCTGGATGCCTGCCGAGAATGAAGCGGAAATACTGTGTCCTGCCAATATAAGCATAATTTATTTAGATCAATCTAAATATCTGCAATATTATATTAGTAAATATTCCTGCTGCCAGATCATCAATCATCACGCCTATGCCGCCGCTGAACATCCTTTCGAGATTCCTTATGGGCGGCGGCTTGAGGATATCGAAAAACCTGCATAAAAAAAAGGCTGCAATAATATAGCCTGCGCTTAATGGCAAAAAAGCAACCGCGATGAGATAACCTGCAAATTCATCTATAACGATATGTCTGCTATCTTTTTCGCCGAATTCCTGTTCCGCAATGTGTGCGCTCAAAATTCCCGCAGCAAACACGGAAATGATTATTATAACCTGTAAAACAGCGCCGGGTTTCAATAACCATATAAAAAGAAGGGCTGCAAGGCTACCGAATGTGCCGGGCGCAAAGGGAATATAGCCGATGAAAAAGACAGTGGCGATGATTTTTGACATGGATTGAACGATTCTCATCAAATTTAGATTTCCAGATACTCCTTCAAACTTATTATCTGTATACCCCTAAATTGCTTTATCTTCAACATCTCTTTATCGCCCGTTACCACGACATCAGCCTTACCTTTTAGAGCACGCTCTATTATCCTGTTATCAGGCTCATCTTTGAAAATTCTTATTTTTTCCATCGGGCGTACCAGTTCTGCAACTTCAGAAAGATAAACGGCTGTTTGGCTTAGAGCCTCTCTATCACGGCTAAACTCAGATATTTTTTGAGGTCATTCTCGGTAAGAATTCCCTTTTCCTTTGCCTTGCGGCTCCAATAACCCTGAATTTCGTAAAACTCCTTTTTAAGCCTCTCTTTTCTGGCAAGCCTCAAGGCATCCTGAATAATAGCGCTTAATGGTTTCTTTTCTTCCCGGGCTATCTCCTCCACTTCTTTTGCGAGTTCAGGCGGGAGAGATATTGTCTTTTTAACTGCGGTTGCCATTTTGGTTTCTCCATTTTTTGGTATGAATAAATACTACCATACGGCGTCTCATTAATCAACCATCACACATGCACTCAAAAATTAAGCCGCCAGTGGTCGGTATTTACTAAGGAGTTCATAAGTAAGAATACAATGTTCGTCATTGCCAGACTTGATCGGGCAATCCAGAAAAAAGACTGGATTCTCCGGTCAAGCCGGAGAATGACAGGAATATGTCGCCTTACTAATGACTGTATCAGTAATTCCTCTACCGAGAACTGACGGCTGATTGCTGTAGGGGACAGCCCCGTTCATATATTCTTTTGGCCCTTTCTCATATTGAGTGGGTAAATAGCATTCCCTCCCCATTGACGAGGGGAGATTATTTATATTTCCCTCCCCATTGACGGGGGAGGGTTAGGGTGGGGGTGATTTTGCTTGCTTTGAGAGCCGCATTATTATTCAGCTAGACGGTGGACAACATGCAGAAAACAATAAGG
>DBNT01000109.1 GCA_002299835.1 Nitrospiraceae bacterium UBA665
TTACAAAAATAGAAGGCAAAAAAGAGGTTGACATCAAAGAAATTAAAATTGTCGGTAACTATTTGATCAGCCTTGAGGAATTAAAACCTCTTGTAGAACCCTATGAAGGTAAAAGATTAACCCTTGCTGATTTACAAAAGGCTGCTTCAGCCATAACCGAAGAGTACAGGAAACGGGGCTATATTCTGGCAAGGGCATATATACCGGAGCAAAAGATAACTGCCGGCAGTGTTGAAATAGCTGTTCTGGAAGGAAGTATTGGAGAGATAAAGGTTGAAGGCAGCCATAAATACTATTCGTCGGAATTTATAAAAAAGCACTTTAAGTTCAAAAATAATACATTTAATCAAAATGACCTTGAAAGAACGATTCTCATCCTCAACGAATATCTGAGGCTTAATGTGAAAGCAACTCTTCAGGCAGGGAAAGAGCCGGGCACAACAGACATAATTATTAAGGCGGAAAATGCCATGCCTGTTAATTTGACGCTGGATTATAACAACTTTGGTTCTAAGTATGTGAGCAGGAGCAGGTTTGGCGCTACTTTTGATATTGGAAACATTATTATTGAGGGTGCAATATTTTCTATTCGCGGGGTATCAGGGGATAATCCAGACGATATGTTTTTTGGAAGGACGTCATACTCCATACCTCTCAATAAATTGGGCACAAGACTCGGAGCATACTATGCCAGTGGCGATTACGAACTTGGAAGGGAGTTTGCTGTTTTAAAGATAAAAGGCAATATCAAATCTTATGGTATTTATGCATCCCATCCATTTATAAAAAAGAGAATCCAGAGCCTCACAGCGGAAGTCGGATTCGATGTTAAGAACGCAAAACAGGAAATATTAGGCACGGAGGTCAGCAAAGACAGGATTCGTTCATTGAGAGGAGGAATTACCTATGAATCAACAGATACTACCGGACGATTATTCGGTTCTGTTTTCATCACACAGGGTCTCGGCAATAACCTCGGCGGAATGGACAACAATGACAGGTTTGCAAGCCGTGCCGGAGCTGATAACAGGTTTACAAAGGCAAACATTAATGTGATGAGGGTGCAAAAAATAGCAGACCCGTTATTTTTAATCCTGAAGGGCTCAGGGCAATGGACATCTGACAGCCTTGTTGCCATTGAACAGTTTAGTGTTGGCGGCGCTGATTCGGTAAGGGGTTATCCGATGGGTGAGTTTTCAGGAGATGATGGCTATGCAGTGACTGCAGAATTAAGGGTATCCCCTCTTAAGAACAAAGAGCTCGTTCAGATTGCACTATTTATGGATAACGGCTGGTATAACATAAAAAGCCCTGCTGTTGGGCAGACAAAAAGCGATTCCCTTACAGGCGGTGGTGCAGGACTTCGTTTTAGCCTGCCTTATGATATTGATGCAAGGTTTGATGTGGGATTCCCTATCGACCCCTCAAGATCGTCCGAGGGAAGCGAGCCGATCTATTATTTTCAGATTGTTAAGAAGTTTTGAGGCTGTTCAATAATAAAGGCTGTTTTTTTGTCATTCCCGCGAAAGCGGGAATCCAGAAGTCTTTGAAAATACTGGATTCCCCGAACAAGTCGGGGAATGACGGATAAAGGTATTTTCGGAGCAAAATGTTAAAAATTCGGAGGTGTAACATGCTACAAGAAGCAATAAGAATTCTGATTGCTTGTCTCATGACGTACATAATGATTTTTTCCCCTGCTGTATCCTATGCCCTGCCTGACGGCGGACAGGTAGTGGGAGGCACGGCCTCTATTTCCACGCCGAATGCTTCCACTATGCATATCAATCAGGCTACCGATAAAGCAATCATCAACTGGAACGGCTTTAATATAAATATAGACGAACTGGTACAATTCTTCCAGCCCAATTCATCTGCAATAGCATTAAACAGGGTAATAGGAGCTGACCCGTCGGTAATATTAGGCCAGCTTTTAGCAAATGGCAGGGTGTTTCTAATCAATCCTAACGGCATCCTCTTCGGCTCAAACGCAATAGTAGACACAGCAGGTCTTCTTGCAACTACATTAAATATTAAAGATGACGATTTCATGGCAGGCAGATATTTATTCACTCAGGATGCATCAAAACTCTCATCCTATGTAATCAACAAAGGCGAGATAAAGATCGCGGACAACGGTTTTGTGTTTCTCGTAGCCCCTGCGGTATCCAACGAGGGCTTTATTGTTGCTAATCTCGGCAAAGTGGTTATGGGCGCAGGCAATAAACTAACGCTGGATTTCTTCGGCGACGGGCTTATCAATTATGCGGTAGAAGGCAATATCCTCGATCAGGTAACGGGCCCTGATGGCACGTCGCTGTCATCCGCAGTGAGCAATGCAGGAATCATCAAGGCTGATGGAGGACAGGTGCTTCTGACTGCCGATGCGTCAAATCAACTGCTCAGTTCTGTGATTAATCAAACAGGCATTATAGAGGCATGGACAATAGATAACCAAAAAGGAGAGATAAGGCTTATCGGCGGCAGCAGCGGCATCGTGTCCGTAGGCGGGACATTGGATGCCTCTGCACCTAACGGAGGGGATGGCGGATTTATAGAGACATCAGGACATAATAAGGTGGAGCTGAAAAACCCTATAGTTACGGCATCTGCGCCATACGGCAAGGGCGGCAAATGGCTCATAGATCCGACAGACATCACCATTAATGAGGCTGACGCAACTATTTATTCAAACACTCTCAATATCGGCACGGATGTGGAGGTGAGCACGGCAAGCGAGGGCACAGACAACGGAGATATAACCGTTGCAGCTCCCATGTCGTGGAACACAACGAATACCCTGACACTCAATGCAGACAGAAACATTTACAGCAATGCCAATATCGGCGCTCCTTCGGGCAGTGTGATCTTCACCGCCGGGGCGGATATCGGGATCAGCAACAGCTCCTACATCGACGCAGGCAGCGTGACCCTTGATGCCGGAGGAAACATTTCTCTGGGAGAGGGGAGCTGGGTTTGGGCAGAGACCGGAAACGTGACCTTTAACGCCGGAGGAAGCATAGCGTTGGGCAATGAGAGCGGGAGAGGGGAGATTTACTCAAACAACAGCGGTAACATTTCATTGACTGCCGTGAATGATATAACCCTGAGCAACGATTCCTATGTTTGGAGTTATGGAACCCCTTCAGGAAGCATTTCTCTCACCGCAACCAGCGGGAGTGTGTCGGTAGATAGCTCTTATCTTTATACGCAAGGCGGAGATGTAACGATAAATGCAGGCAATGGGATAACTCTTGGGGGGACAGAAGTTTTGACTTCTGAAGGGGAAGTTGCATCAGCAGGCAATTTCACCGCCAATGCAGGGGCGGGAACATTTTCCGCAAGCAACACCAACATCGATACCAATGCAGGGGCTGGCAGCGGCAGCGTACAGATCACTGCTGCGGATATTGAGGTCGGCGACGGCTCCTACATCGGCGCAGGCAGCGTTACGCTTATCCCGAGTGGAACCGGCAGGACCATAGGACTCGGCGCCGGCACGGGTGATTTTAGTCTTACCGCCGATGAGCTTCTTTCAATCAGCACTTCGGGTATGGTGACTATCGGCAATACAAGCTCCGGCAATATCACTGTTGATGAGATCGACTCTCTGAATTTCTCGAATCTTACTTTGACCACCGGCGGCGCCGTCAACGATAAAGGTAGTGATGATACCGCAATTGCCATCTCCGACCTCACCATCAATGCAGCGCAGGGCATAGGCACAACTGCCAATCCGCTGAATGTAAATGTTGATACGCTCACCGCCTCGACAGCCAACGCACATATCCATATTGCCGAGGCAGATAATGTTGCGATCAATACCATCAATGCTGGAACGGGCAATGTTGTCCTGACTGCTGGAGAAGCCATAACAGACAATAATGCCGCTGAAAACAATATAACAGCTTCAAACGTTACTCTGTCAGCCAGTTTGGATATTGGTTCTAATACAGATCCTATTGAAGTTACAGTGCCTAATACAGTTAATGCCACTTCAACTTCAGGCGGAGTCTTTATTGTCAATTTATATGTGCCACCTGCCACTCCAACAACTCCGTTGTTATTGCCGGCTAATGTGTTATCCAGCACTTTAACGAATAACGGTTTTACCAATACAGGTTATGAGCGGGCGGCAAATGCAGACCAGAGACCGGCAACAAATGAATTCACCGGATATCAGGATTTACAACTCAATACAATTACAGATAGTCGCATAACAGAAGACTTAGGTAAGGCCGATATTGAGACAGAGATGGAAAGGAGAAGATAATAAGTTAAAGGGCAGGTTAATCCTGCCCTTTAACTACAAAACTCTCTTGTAAGTCATTGCCTTTAAGATGCGCTCTTTTGCAATGACCTCTGCTGCCTGCCGGGGAAGAGGCGCCCCGAAAAGTCTGCGACTTTTTGGGGCGCCAAGGATATTTTCTTTAAAGGTCTTTTCAAGGATTAATTTCGTATTTTTCTTTATTCGCTCTGATATGGCATCAAAAGCCTCTTTCTCTGATTTTTTTGCATATTCCATCGCAGCCATTATTACGCCGCCAGCATTTGCAATGAAATCAGGCACAGAGAGAATCCCTTTTTTGTGCAAGGCTTCCTCTGCATCCATAGTGGCAGGGATATTTGCACCCTGAAGAATAAGTCTTGCTTTTATATTATTAACATTATCCTTGCTTATTGCATCAGGCGTTGCAGCAGGGATAAGGATATCACAAGGTGTTGAAAAAATCTCCTCGCAATTTTTGACAGTCCCTTTTTTATAATGCATTACGCTTCCCTTTTCTTCTTTCACACCCAGCAACTCTTTAATATCAAGACCATCGGAATTGCATATAACACCCTTTGTATCGCTTGCTGCAACTACTATTGCGCCTTTTTCAGAGAGAAATTTTGCAGCAGCCTTCCCAACACTTCCAAACCCCTGGATTGCAACTTTTGCTCCTTTAAGTTCTATATTCGCATACGGGCAAGCAACCTCTGCGCATTCGGCTAAACCAAAACCTGTTGCTCCAAGTTTGTCCAGAGGGAGTCCGCCTATCTCTTCAGGAAGACCTGCCACCCTTCCTATTTCATCATGAATCCACGCCATGCATTCCTCATTGCTTCCCATATCAGGGCCCGGGATGTATTCATGGAGGTCTTTAATTGCCTGTGCGAATATTCTGAAATAAAGTTCTTTTTTGGGGTCTTGAGGGTCTGCGATTATTCCGGCCTTTCCGCCTCCGTGCGGAAGTCCGGAAACAGAAGTCTTCAAAGTCATTGTGCGTGCCAGCCGTTTGACCTCTTCAACTGTTACACTTGGTGAAACCCGCACACCCCCCATTGACGGCCCTAATGCAGTATTGTCAATCACGACAATTGCATGGAAATTAGTTACGGGGAAATACAACTGTATTATTTTTGAAGGACCTATTTTAGTTATTGCAGTTTTTTTCATGATTAAATTTTATCATATTTTATGGCATGTGAGTTGCCATATTACCATATTGTGCCGTTTACGAAATAAGGATTCTATGTGTGGTATACTTTAAAGAGAATGGAGGTGCTAAATGAGAAATTACTTGGTGAGCTTTATCGCAATTTTGGAGCAAGTTCTTTGATATTAAGATTGAGAACCAAAAATCCCTCCATAGTTTTTAAAATACATAGTAAATTTTCTCAATACGTTAAAAGAGCAAAAAATAGACATGAAAAATAAACTTGCAGTAATTACAGAAGGCAGGGTTCGTCTAATCGGATAATACGGTTAAAGTGCAAAAGAAATGCAATATCTCAAAGGGGAAGGGCATCCCAAAAAGTCGGCGACTTTTTGGGATGCCAAGGGGGGTTAGCGATACGGCAAAAAATTGACTGCTTTAAATGCAAGCATTTCTATATCACATGGGACAAAGACTTTCCTTATGGATGCAAGTCCATGGGATTTAAGACAAAAAACATGCCCTCTGATGTCGTCTATCAATCTTCAAGAATGGAGTGCTTGAAATACAAGGAAAAGATAAAGGATGTCAAGAAAAAAAGAGGGTAGCAGTCAGGCATGGCTTTGAAGTCATGCCCGACTCTCTTATCGCTGGATTTGGGGTATAATAGTATAATGTTTCCAAAAGACAATAAGTGCAAGCCTGTCCCTTAATGATGCATGAACCTTAAGAGCACTGCAGATGCCATGAAGGGCAAGGCTGTCTATTTATAATATCACCTCTGGTTCGGATGCGCTATACCGCAGAGATGCAGAGCAGGAAGGGATAAGGAGCATTCTTACACTTCCAATAATTGTAAGAGACAAAGAAATAGGGGTTTTGGGGCTGCTTACAGACATGGCGCGCTATTTTACAGAAGAGAATATCGCATTTTCAGCACCCCTTGTAGAGGTGCGCGGCACTGTAATAGAGAATGCAAAGATGTATGAGCAACTGCAAAAGGGTTAAGGTCATGGAAGACAAAGTATTTCCGCTTCATTCTCGGAAGGCATCCAGCCTTCCTCCGAAGCTTCGACAGCCCGCTTAAACATCCATGTTTACGCTTGGGCTGTCGAAGTCGCTCCAATACTTTGTCTTCCACTTTGACTATCGTAATAGCATGAACGGTTTCATAAAACGGAAAATTTATAAAAGCGCCAGCCAGAGCACCAAAGATTTTGGTGCTCGGTCGAGCACTGAGCACTCAACATTGAGTGCTCAGTGCTCTGACGACTCTCTTGAGGAGAGGGAAGACCTCATAGCTATTGAAAAGAGGCTTAAGGTTTCCGTAAACGGCAGAGAGGTCTTGAGTCTTTACTGCACGCCGCTTATGATAAGGGAGCTTGTTGTCGGAATGTTCATGACTGAGGATATTATCAAAGGCAACTGGTGTGCAGAAAGGATGTCCATCGAATATGGAGATGATGTTTTAGTTGACATTCCTGCTGAAGGTGAGGTCTCCACTAACGGCGCTGTAATTACATCAGGATGCATCGGCGGCATAACATTTCCAAAAAGATTGTCTTTACAAAAAATAGACGATACATTTCAGATAAAGATGTCTGCATTAAAAGAGTTGTTCAGGAGATTCCAGAACGCATCCGAGCTTTATAAAATAACAGGATGTGTGCACAGCGCAGGACTCAGCGACGGCAATGAAATATTTTGCCTTGCAGAAGACATCGGGAGGCACAATGCAGTTGATAAGGTTATCGGCTATGCAATCCTTGAGAATATTACCTTTGAAGGCAAGATAATGCTCGCAAGCGGAAGGCTGTCATCAGAGATTGTCTCAAAGTGTGCAAGGTGGGGAATTCCAATAGTTGCAAGCAGGACATCTCCAACAAGCCTCGCAGTTGACATTGCTGAAAAAAGCGGGGTAACTGCGGTCGGGTTTATAAGGGCAGACAGACTGAATGTCTATACAAATCCGCAGAGGATTATAAATTAGACGCTTTGCATCCAACGCTGCACATTAAGAAGGGCTGCTTTAAGCAGCCCTTCTTAATTAAGTGGTGAGTATCTTTAATGCCTTCAACCTGCTCGGATGTTTTAATTTTCTCAGGGCTTTAGCTTCAATCTGCCTTACACGTTCCCGTGTTATTGATAAAAACCTTCCTACTTCTTCAAGTGTATGGTCTCTATCAACACCTATTCCAAATCTCATCCTTACAACAGTCTCTTCTTTAGATGTAAGTGTTCTCAATACCCGCTGAATCTGCTCTGACATTTCTATTCTTTCAGTGTCTGAATATGGCGATGGGCTTGTCTTGTCACCAACAAAATCCTCAAGTTCAGTGTCTTCGTCACCTATAGGCGTTTGAAGTGCTATAGGGTCTTGAATTGCCCTGAAAACCTCTTCGACTTTCCTTGCTGGCACTACAAGCTTTTTTGCTATCTCTTCATTGGTTGGCTCTCTGCCTAACTGCTGGGTGAGCTCCCGTGAAGCTTTTGTAACACGATTATAAAACTCCATCATATGCACAGGCACCCGAATTGTCTTTGTCTGATCAATTAGTGATCTCGTAATAGCCTGTCTTATCCACCATGTTGCATAAGTGCTGAATTTAAAGCCCTTTTCATATTTAAACTTATCAACAGCCTTCATAAGGCCAATATTTCCTTCCTGGATGAGATCCAGCAATGGAAGCCCTCTGCCAACATAGTTTTTTGCAATATTGACAACAAGTCTAAGATTTCTGGTTGTAAGCTCATTTTTTGCTTCTGTGACAAGGTATCTAGCTTTTGAAATTCTATTCCAGATTTCTTTTAAGTCATCTACTCGTATTCCAGCCTCTGATTCAACTCTCTTGTAATCAGCCTGTGTCTCTTTAAAGAGCAGTTCTAATTTTTTAATATTCTGCTCTTTCCCTTTTTTTTCATTTATTGCAAATCTTAACTGCTTCAGGCTCCCGTATTTGTTAATCCTATTATCAGTTTCTTTTGCTACTTCGATTAACTCTTCAAGCCTTACGAGAGTTCTCGTAAGAGCTTCGTCTGCCTTTTCTTCTTCTGTCAATAGATCTTCCTCTCCTTCTTCAGGGTTAATGGAATCTTTAATTTTATTAAACAGAGGAAGAGTATGAATCGTTTCTTTAATTATATTTTTCCCTTCTTCCAGTTTTTTTGCAAGTTCAGTCTCTTCATACCTGGTAAGTATGGAGATATCTCCCATAGAATTAAAATATGCCTGCACAAGGTCTTCTGCCCTTTCATATTCTTCTACCTCTTCAGTTTCTTCAGCAGCAAGCCCATCTTCATCTACAACTTTAATGCCCATATCACTAAGGACATCCATAAGATCTTCCAGTTCGCCAGGTGAAAAATATTCAGATGGAAGAGCCTCATTTATTTCATCATAAGTTATAACTCCCCGTCTTTTTCCGAGACTTACAATTTCTTCAAATATATCTCTTTCCTTCATTGTTTCCCTATCCTCTTAATACACACAAAAAAAATTAAAGAAAGAGCATAGTTTTACCTGCCTATTGCACAACTATGTCTGTCTGCAGTAAGCAGGCAAAGATCTCTTTCTTTAATTATATAATGGATTTTTTAGAATTAAAACAAATATTTTTTATAATACTTTATTATTTGACAAAAAAACAGAAAATGGTCAAGGCACACGGTCT
>DBNT01000094.1 GCA_002299835.1 Nitrospiraceae bacterium UBA665
AGAGCCTCTCTGTTTTTGGGATTACTGAGGGATTATGCATTTTAGGGTTAAACATTGTAAAATATTTGATGCCTCAAAATGAAAGAATAGCATATTTTGATTGCTTTTCAGGAATAAGCGGAGACATGTGCCTCGGCGCCCTTGTTGATGTCGGAGCAGATATAAATTTAATAAAAAAAGAACTGAAAAAAATACCTGTTAACGGGTTCCGCCTCTCACATAAAAAGGTATTGCGAAATGGAATATCTGCAACAAAGGTGGATGTAATACTTCAGAAGACAGAGGAAGAAGTTAAGAAGATAAGAAGATGGGAAGATATTGAAAAGATAATAAAAACTTCATCTCTGTCTGAAAAAATCAAACAAAAAGGATTGCATATTTTTAAAAAACTCTTTGAGGCAGAGGCAAAGGTTCACGGCGAGATATTTGAGAATGTCCATCTCCATGAATTGGGCGGCATTGACTGTATTGTAGATATATTCGGAACACTGATAGGTCTTGATATTCTTGGCATAGAAAAAATATATGTTTCATCCATAAATCTCGGAAGCGGCAGCATAAAAACAGAACACGGAATACTTCCGGTGCCTGCGCCTGCAACTGCTGAACTACTCAAAGGTTATCCAGTATATTTATCAGAGATTCCTTTTGAGCTAACAACGCCTACAGGAGCTGCCATTATATCAGGCATGGATGCAAATCCTTACAGTCTTTTGAAAATCACAATAGACAATATCGGCTACGGCGCAGGAAACAAAGATATTGCTAATATGCCCAATGCTTTGAGGATACTGATTGGCAAAGAGGCAAATGCAAGGGAATCCGAAAAGTCTGCAATAGTTATTGAAACCAATATAGACGACATGAATCCCCAAATTTATGAGATAGTTATGGAAAAGTTATTTAAAGCAGGGGCAAACGATGTTTTTCTGGAAAATATTATAATGAAAAAAGGCAGACCTGCTGTAAAATTAACGGTTATTGCCAACGAAAAAAAATTAGATCTGTTAACGGATATAATATTTAAAGAAACTACTACTATAGGCCTGAGATTTTACACAGTTACAAGAAAAACCCTAAGCAGGGAAATAAAAAAAGTCAAAACAAAATATGGTAATATAGGGGTAAAAATATCACGGCTGAATGGCGATATTGTAAATATTTCCCCTGAATATGAAGACCTGAGAGCCATATCTGAAAATACTGGCCTGCCCATCAAGAAACTTGCAGAAGATATATTAAGCGTTTATAAAAAAAATAACTTGAGACTCCTGAAAAACCCCTAACATTGCTCATTTTTATAAAGCGAGATTGCTTCGCCCAATATTGAATAATTGGCGCAATGACACTTTTTCAGAAGTCTCAAGTTGTAGCCTTCTACCCACACTTTTTACACGGCTGTTTTTAAATTTTGCATTTTAAATTCAAAAAATCATTTCAATTCTATCTTGACATGTCTCATGTCCCGAGATATAATGACTAATAGTCATTATATGAACAACAGTCATAAAATAAAAGCCGAAAGACGGGAAAAAGAGCAGCAGGACAGGAAAAAGTCCATTCTCAAGGCTGCGCGGGAGATATTCTTCCGGAAAGGATTTATGGATTCAACGGTGGAGGAGATTGCCGTTAAATGCGGACTTGCAAAAGGGACTATCTACCTGTATTTCAAAAGCAAGGAGGATATTTATATCTCTATCATGGCAGAAGGGCTTAATCTCCTGAAAAAAGATATGGAAAAGGTCAGCGGCATTGATCTCCGCAGCGACAGGCTCATAGAGATGCTCGTTCACGGCTATTATGATTTTTACAAAAGGAACAAAAAGTATTTCAGAATGATGTTTTTAAGCAGCCAGCCCGATGTAAGGTCAAGGGTTTCGGAAGGGCTATTAAAGAATTGTATAGCAGTCGGTAATGATTGTATGCAGATTGTGAGCGATATCATCAAAAAAGGCGTTGCGGATGGTTTGTTCAGGAAGGTAGATCATTGGGCCGCTGCCAATATTTTGTGGGCAATGGTCAACGGGATCATCATGAGTTATGAGGAGGATCCGATATACCGCGAGGAGATAGTCGGCATCGGATTGGAAGAAATTCTGAACGAAAGTATTAGCCTCGCATTAGACGGTTTAAGGGTAAAAAGATAATGCTTTGGTTTGCGATTAAAACGCTTTTTCATGAAAGGGGCCGCCTTATCATAACCCTCATAGGGATAATATTCTCAACTGTGCTGACGCTTATTCAGATATCTATGTTTTTAGGCATGATGGGAAATGCCACTGCAATAATCAGACATACGGATGCAGACATATGGATAGCCTCAAAAAATACCCGGGCATTTGACTTTGCAAACCCCTTTCCGGAACACAGGATTAATATTGTCAGATCTTTCCCTGATATTTTATGGACGGACAGGATTATCCTCACATGGGGTTTTTTAAAGCTCGCAGACGGTGGAAGGGAACAGGTGCAGATAGTGGGATTTAATCCCCAGAGCGGTGTAGGCGGTCCGTGGTCTATGATTAGAGGAAGCCCTTCCGATGTAAAGGGAGGCAGGTATATGATTATTGACAACTCCGAGGAAAGGAGGACAGGGAAATTAGAGGTGGGCTCGCGGTGGGAATTAAGCGAAAGGAGTTTCAAACTGGTAGGGATTTCGCAGGGGGGAAGAAGCTTCACAACCGCGCCTGTTATTTTCATGTCATACAATCAGGCTCAGGCGCATCCGGGCATTGTGCAGGAAAAACAAACAACATTCATAGTCGCCAATGTTAAAGACGAAAAGAAGATAAGTGACATTGTAAAAAGCCTGAGGGAGATCATGATTGATAACGATGTCTTTACGAAGAACGACTTTATTTATCAGACCGTGATGTACTGGACAGTCCAGACAGGAATCGGAATGGCCTTCTTTCTCACCGCTCTTTTAGGATTGATAATCGGAGGCGCAATAGTAGGACAGACAATATATGCCAATACCATGGAGCATTTAAAGGAATTTGGCACGCTCAAGGCGCTTGGCGCAAGGAACAAAGACATTTATACGGTCATCTTCAGTCAGGTCGTGATAAGTGCTGTTGTCGGCTTTTCAGCAGGCTCTGTCCTTATACTGCTTGCAAAAGGTGGAATAGAAAAAGCCGGGCTAACTCTATATTTAAGCCCCCTGCTTTTTTTGATTTTATTCATTATGGTTCTTCTGACATGCCTTTTGTCCGCATATTTCTCTGTCAGAAAGATAAGGACATTAGACCCTATGATGGTCTTCAGGTAATGAGGTTATAATGACGTTGATACTTGAGATAAAAAATGTTACCAAGGTCTATGGGAAAGGCGAAAACAAAGTAGTAGCAGTAGATTCCGTAACCCTCGGCATAAAAAGGCAGGAGATGCTTCTTATCATGGGGCCTTCTGGCTCAGGGAAAACTACTCTCCTTTCCATCATGGGATGCATCCTTCATCCGACAAGCGGGGATGTTATCGTTGACGGTGAGAGAGTAAACGACCTCAGCGAAGACGAATTACCGGACATCAGGAAGCGATATTTTGGCTTTGTATTTCAGTCATTCAACCTCTTTCAGTCGCTCAGCGCTGCAGAGAATGTAGAGCTTGTATTAAGACTCAAAAACAGCGCCAATCCCCGACAGAGACACTCGTGGACAGGAAAAGACTTCAGGCGAGAGGCGCTACAGCTTATAGAAACAGTAGGACTCAAAAAGAGGGCAGATTTTTATCCAGCAGACATGAGCGGCGGTGAAAAACAGAGGGTTGCATTTGCAAGGGCGCTGGCAGGCGACCCTCCTATAATCCTTGCTGATGAGCCAACTGCTAATCTCGATTCAAAGACAGGGCAGGAGGTCTTAAGATTGCTGATGACACTATCCGAAGAGTACCAAAAGGCAGTTGTTATTGTCAGCCACGACCCAAAGGCAGAGGCATTGGCTCACAAAGTCATCTTTCTTGAGGATGGGAGGATAGTTAGAAGTTGATAGGAGGCAAAACATGAAAAAAACACTGATACTGATAGCAATAGGTTCGATTTTTTTCGTTGCAATCACAATGTATATACTGCTCTTAAAAAACAGTGGGGACAAACCAAAAAGTGCGGTCGTTTCTGACATCGCATCTGTTAGACATGTAGCCGCGGAAGGGAAGGTGGAGGCTATACCCGGTTTTGAGGTGGAAGTAGGCAGTGAAATTGACGGCAAGATAACAGAGTTTTTTGTAAACGAAGGAGACTCTGTAAAAAAAGGCGACCTAATAGCACGGCTGCAAAACAGCGCTATTAAGGCAAAACTTAAAGAGGCAGAGGCTGATTTGTTTGTCTCAAAGGCAAAACTTAAAGAGGTTGCATCAGGGGCAAGGTCAGAGGAGATAGAAAAGGCGAAGGCGGCTTTAGAAGTCGCTATGGCAAATATGGAGATGGCAAAGAAGGAGTTTCAGAGGTATGAACAGCTTTTCAAGGAAGGTTTCAGTACAAAATCAGACATGGATAAAAAAGAAAGGGATTTAAAGACAACTGCTGCCATGGTAAAAGAGGCAAAAAAAGAAAAGATGCTTTTGGAAAAGGGGCCGAAACAGGAGACTTTGAGACTCCATGAGGCTATCGTAAAGCGGGCAGAGGCCCGTGTGGAATACTATGAAAGAATTCTTGAAAAGACATTTATTACTGCGCCAATCTCAGGGCATGTCATACGCAAATACATGCAAAGGGGAGAGATTATAATCAAAGAATCTCTTACACCGCTCGTTACTATAGCAGATATAGAAAAAATAAGGGTAAACGCAGAAATAGACGAGACAGATGCAGGCAGGGTTAACATAGGCGATCTCGTAAAGATAACATCCATGGCGTATCCTGAAAAGGTCTTCAAAGGAGAGATAAAAGACATAGCAGAGCATGTCGGGGCAAGAAAAGTAATGCCGAACAATCCGGCAAAAAACCTCGATATGAAAGTCATTCAGGTGAAGGTAAATCTCAAGGAAAAAACACCCTTCAAACTTGGCATGACCGTGGATGTAAGGATAATGCCGGCAAACGGCTCAACCGCAAATAATCGCTGAGAATATTGTATAATTAACTTTTAGGAGGCTATGGTGAAAGCAATATTTAGATCTCTTTTATTAGGACTGGCATTAACAATAGTGCCAATTTTTTCTTATGCATTAACCCTCGATGAAGCCATATCCCTCGCAAGGGAAAACCTTCCATCATATAAAGCAGCCGAGATAAAAATAAAATCTTCAGAAGCGCTTTATAATGCCTCTCTGTCTCCTTATGTGCCGAAACTTGACGCATCAGCCGCTCATCGAAAACATTACACATCAATGGATGAGTATGATTCAAGGATATACAATCTGACCTTATCTTACACCCTATTTGACGGCGGCAGGAGGAAAGCCGATAGAAATATCGCCAGACTTAATCTTGATACGGATAAAGAAGAATTAAACAGAACTCTTTTGGACATTCAATTTAATATAAAGGTAGTCTTTTATACTGCAATCGCACAAAGAGACATATTGCACCAGAGGAGAGTGCGACTTCAAAATGCACAAAAAGATTATGAGGTTGCAGAGGGAAGATACAGGCTTGGCGTTGCACGGCTTTCTGATGTGCTGCATTCATCAGTAAGACTTAAGCAGGCTAAATTTTATATTGTCCAGGCAGAAGGTGAACTAAAAACAGCGCTTGCTGAACTCAACTCTTTTATTGGAAGACCTCTTGGCACTCAGTTTGATATTCAAGGCTCCCTTGATATGGATATACAGGTGCCGGACAGAAATAAGATTCTGACTGCAGCACTACAAAGACCTGAAATAAGGCAGGCTGAAAATATAATAAAAATAACAGAAAATAACAGGTCACTTGCCATGAGCGCATTTTATCCTGTTCTGTCTTTAGAAGCATCTTATTCAAAAAGAGAGATGGGCAATATCAGAACATTTCCCCCGGAGGAAAAAGCAGCCGGCATTACAGCAACATGGAACATTTTTGAACTCGGAAAATTTTTCCGGAAGAGGTCTTCAGAATTTGAGATTGATGCATCAAAGGAAAGATTCAATGATATAAAAAGACAGATACATCTTGGGGTCTATAAAGCTTATGAAGATTTTATAACTGCTAAAAATAAGCTTGCTACTGCCAAAGAGCAGGTTAAGCAGGCAGAGCATAGTTATGAGCAAGCATTTGGAGAATACAAAGTGGGCAGGGCTGATATATTGTCGCTAATACATGCAGAAAGCCAACTGTCAGATGCAAGGGAGCAGTTGATTAATTCAAAATTAAATCTGATTCTATCAAAGGCACTGCTCGAAAAGATTACTGGAGTGGAAAAACTTGAGGCATTAAGTCACTGAGTTATTAAGTAATTAAAAACTTATCCTCATTCGTGTTTAAGTTGAAAGAGGTTAGTTTGTTTTATAAAACACATACATCTATTAGGAATGTCATTCCCGCTTGTCGGGAATCTTTCCGGGTTTTTGTCATTCCGACTTGTTCGGAATCTTTCTGTAACAACCCCCTACCCCCCTTTATTAAGGGGGAATAAGAAGGATGCCAGACAATCTGGCATGACAGAATGGCGGAAGGATTGCGGACAAGCCGCAATGACAAAGAGTGGTATTTTCGGAGCAAAGAACCAAAACTTATAATAAATTGACCAATTACTTAATTACTCAATTACTTAATTCATGGAGGATTTGTGAAAAAGGTTTTAATTATCGTTGTAGCTTTAATACTTGCTGCAGGCGGTTTTTTTGCGTACAAAAAATTCTTTCCCGAGCCGTCAATAAAGGTTTTAGAAACCGCAAGGGTTGAAAAAGGAAATATAAGGGGTGTGCTTGTTGCCACAGGAATAATAAAGCCCAGAGTAGGCGCGGTAGTAAGAATAGGGACGAGGGCTACAGGGACAATAACAGAAATAAGAGTAAGGGTAGGAGACAGAGTAAAAAGGGGGCAATTGATAGCGATTATAGATGATAGAGAAATCCGGCAGGCAATCAAACAGCAAAAGGCAGCCCTTCTGTCCACACAGGGTAGCTTATTGCAGATTGAATTAACATATCCAAAACGCATCAGAGAGGCAAAGGCAAATTATGAGTATGCAAAAATAAGCTATGAAAGGGAAATAAAACTCTTTGCACATGAATTCACCACAAAAGACGCGGTTGACAGGGCAAAAAGCCAGTTTAAAGCATTGGAAGCTAACCTTAAAAGGCTTCAGAATGAATATAAAACACAATTGAAAATAGCAAGAGCTAACATAGAAAGCCATGAAGCCCTTCTGAGGCAGCATGAAATAAGATTGACATATACAAAGATTTACACCCCAATAGACGGCGTTGTTTCTGATATTACCGCACAAGAAGGAGAGACCATAGTCGCAGGACTTCAGGCTGCAAACCTTGTTACAGTGCTTAACCCTGAAAGCCTTGAGATGCGGATATATATAGATGAAACAGATATAGGAAGGGTAAGGACTGGACAGATAGTGGAATACTATGTTGATACATTCCCGCAGAAAACCTTTCACGGGTCAATAGATAACATATATCCACAGCCCGTAGTGAAAGACAATATTGTCTATTATCTTGCAATAGTAAAAATACTGAGACATGACGCTAAATTCTTGATGCCGGAAATGACCGCCCATGTAAGAATAATATTTGACGAACGAAGTAACATACTCGCAGTGCCTAATGCAGCGATAAGGTTTGAAAGAGGCAGGCAGGTTGCATACAGGGTATTAGGTCCCGATAATGTTCAAAAAGTCGAATTAAAAATTGGCATAAGAGGGGAAGATATGACCGAGATAGTAGACGGTCTTAACGAAGGAGATGAGGTAGCGACAAAATTGATCCTGCCCGTGCCTGCAATAGGTAATAGGTAATAGGTCAATGGTTATAAATTATAAAAACAGTATTTCAGATCCTTCCTTCCCATCGCCTATTACTCATAACCCATCACCTTTGTGTCTTATGGAAAATATAACAAAGACCTATAAGATAGGCGATGAAGATGTCGAGGTTCTAAAAGGAATAAATTTAAGCATTGAAAAAGGCGAGTTTACAGCCATTATGGGGACATCTGGCTCAGGCAAAACAACACTTATGAACCTTATCGGGTGCCTCGACACACCTACATCTGGCTGCTACATACTTGCAGACAGAGAGGTTTCTAATCTTACTGATGATGAGTTGTCTATAATCAGGAATGAACATATCGGCTTTGTATTTCAGAATTTCTATCTCCTGCCCTATGCCACAGTGCTTGAAAATGTGCTTTTACCAACATTTTATAGATCCACCCCCCATTTGCCTCTCCTTAAGAAGGGGGGGGATGGGGGGGTGGACAATGCAGAGAAGCAGGCAATTGAGATACTTAGCCTTGTAGGACTGCAAGATAGGGCAAAGTTCAGACCGAACCAACTGTCAGGCGGACAGCAGCAACGTGTAGCAATTGCAAGGGCATTAATCAATAATCCTGAATTGCTTTTATGCGACGAACCTACAGGACAGCTTGACAGCAAAACAGCCACCGAAATAATGAACCTGCTTGTAAAGATGAATAAAACAGGAAGAACAATAATAATTATAACGCATGACCCTAACATAGCTGCCTATGCAAACAGAATTATACACATAAAAGATGGGGCTATTGTTTAGACAAACCTGCCGCAGACTTTTCTTGACCCCGTTAGAAAATTTGATATGTTTGTTTCTAACGGGGTTGACAAAATCCGGATTCAAAAGTTATAGTTAATACTTAACACCTTATTTTTATTGAGATTTTTAAATGAAAGTCATTACTTCCGAAATCCCAGAAGAGGGAATAGAGATAGAGTTAAATGAAAAACTCTCCACTGGAGCGTTTAAAATATTGTCGCCTGTTAAAGGTTTTCTAAAAATAGACAAAATAGGCACAGAGGTGAGCATAAAAGGGCTTGAAAGTGCAGATATTGAGCAGCAATGCAGCAGGTGCCTAAATACATTTATTACGAATATAAAAACGCAGATAAATGTCGTATACCACCCTGTCGTAGATATTGGCAAAGAAGAACACTATGAATTAAAAGGAGACGAACTTAATACTGAATTTTATAAAGGGGATGTGCTTAATATTAATGATTTACTTATAGAACAAATGCTGCTTAATATCCCCATGAAACCATTATGTTCATTTGATTGCAGGGGAATATGTCCTAAATGCGGCGGGGATTTGTTCTCCAACCAGTGCAACTGCGTGATTTCGGAAATAGATTCGAGGTTAGCAGTATTAAAACAATTGCTCAGCAAAAAAAGTGAATGAAGAACCCTGTGGCAAGACCACAGGGAATTTACAAGTTAATGCTTTATTAAATCTTATATAAAAAAGAAAGGAGCAAATTTATGGCAAATCCTACGCATCGCCATACAAGATCAAGAAGGGATAAAAGAAGGGCGAATTGGAAAGGACAGTTGCCTCAGCTTACAGAGTGTCCTGACTGTAAAGAGCAGAAACTGCCTCACAGGGTTTGTGCCAATTGCGGTTCATACAAAGGTAAAAAAGTCATTGAAGTGGTCTCTAAATAGCAATGCCTGATAACCTCAAAGTTGCTCTTGATGCAATGGGCGGGGATTCTGCCCCTGAGGTAACCATAGCTGGGGCAATAGAGGCTGTCAGCGGGCATGACATAGAAGTCATACTCGTAGGAGACAGGACAAAGTTAACCGAACTCTTAAAGGGCAAACGTTATCCACCGGAAAAAATTTTCATCCACCATGCATCTGAAGTAGTGGAGATGCATGAGGCGACTTCTATTGCCCTCAGAAAAAAAAAGGACTCTTCCATACGCAGGGCCATAGAGCTTGTCAAACACCATGAGGCTCAGGCAGTTGTAAGCGCAGGACATTCAGGCGTTGCAATGGCCACATCGCTTTTTGTTCTGGGTAAGCTTGAAAGTGTTGATAGACCTGCAATAGCCACAATAATGCCTTCGCTGACAGGTTATTTCCTTCTTATTGATGTTGGAGCAAATGTTGACTGCAGGCCTGAAAATCTACTTCAGTTTGCATACATGGGCAATGCATATTTTAAGACCATGTTTAATGCACCCTCCCCGAAAATCGCCCTTTTAAGCATTGGCGAAGAAGATACAAAGGGCAATGAGCTTACAAAAGAGGCTTTTAAACTGCTTAAAGGCACAGGGCTGAATTTTATAGGCAATATAGACGGGAAGGATATTTTCTCAGGAAGTGCAGATATAATCGTATGCGATGGTTTTATAGGTAATATTGTATTAAAAGTAAGTGAAGGACTTGCAGAGACAATTTTAAAAATGCTGAAAATGGAGATAGCTAATGTAGTAACCGGCAGGCTTGGATACCTTATGATAAAACCTGCAATCAGGGGATTCAAAAAGAGAACAGACTACTCAGAGTATGGAGGAGCCCCACTTCTTGGAATAAACGGCATAAGCATAATAAGTCATGGGCGGTCATCTGCAAGGGCTATAAAAAACGCTATAAGAGTTGCAGGAGAAATGGCAAAGGCAAAGGTGCATGAAATAATTGCAAATGATTTAAAGGGACAAAGCCCCTTTAAGTCCCAATAAATTTGAATATTGAGTTTATTGAGTTTATTGGGTCTCTTGGGTTTATTGGGTTAACACAATAAACCCAATAACACAAAGAACTCGAATAAGGATGTGTCATATGATAAGGGCTAAAATAATTGCTACAGGCTCATATGTTCCGGACAAGAGATTGACAAATTATGATCTTGAAAAAATAGTAGATACATCAAATGAATGGATTATAGAAAGAACAGGCATCAAAGAAAGAAGAATAGCTGACAAAAAGCAGTCTGCATCAGACCTTGCATATGAGGCAGGAAAGGCAGCGCTCAAGCAAGCAGGCATTAAGGCAAAAGATATAGGTCTCATAATAGTAGCTACCGTGACAGGCGACATGCCAATGCCCTCAACTGCCTGCATATTGCAAAGCAAACTGGGCGCTAAAGGGTCTGCTGCCTTTGACATTAATGCAGCTTGTTCTGGTTTTATATACGGACTGTCTGTTGCAGACAGCTTTATAAAGTCAGGCATGTATAAAAGAATACTCTTAGTAGGTGCCGAGGTGCTGTCAAAGTTCACAGACTGGCAAGATAGATCAACCTGTGTTCTTTTTGGCGACGGTGCAGGTTCGGTTATACTTGAAGCAACGACTGGTGAAAGCGGAATAATATCAACACACCTCCACTCAGATGGCAGCCAGTGGGAACTTTTAAACTTACCAGGAGGCGGTTCAAAACACCCACCGTCAAAAGATACCATAAGTCATAAGCTTCATTTCCTTAAAATGAAAGGCAATGAAACCTTTAAGGTTGCTGTCAGGGCGCTTGAAACCGTTGCGGCAGAAACACTCAAAGCAAATAACCTGAAGCCTTCTCATCTTTCAGCTCTTATACCTCATCAAGCAAACCTGAGAATTATACAGGCAACAGCAAATAGACTTGGTTTATCTATGGACAAGGTAGTTATTAACATTGACAAATATGGAAATACATCAGCAGCATCAATACCAATAGCTCTTGATGAAGCTGTTAGGGCAGGCAGGATAAGACAAGGGGATTACATATTGCTTGAGGCGTTTGGCGGTGGACTTACATGGGCATCGGCGCTTATTAAACTGTAATTGGTAAATTAAACAATTAGAGAATTTGTCCCCGAAGTTCCCTCGATTACGACCCCCCCGACAAAGGATCTCGGGGGCAGGCTTAATCGGGGATTTGAGAATAAATTACAGCTCAATTCCTTAATTGCTTAAATTATCTTTACCTGAATTTTTTGCTTTTTTCTTTCTATAATCCATAATATGCCATATCCTAAACAGCCTTTCAAGCTTATCCTTGTAAGCTATAGCAATAAAAACAACTACAAGGGCAATACCAGCGAGCATAAAGAATTTACCATACTGCTCATATCTGATATAGTCACCTCCCAGCGTAAGTAAAATAGTGCCAAAAAGCCTGCCCGTTCCTCCTATTACAAGAAAACTCATAGTTGAAAGGCGTCCGAGTCCAAGTATATAGCAGAGGGAATCTTTTGGAAATCCCGGGATAAGAAAAAGCAAAAAAACCAAAAAAGCACCCTTATAGCTAAGCAGGTAATCAAACCTTGCTATTGTAGATTTATTAACTATTTTTTCTACAAATGGCCTTCCAAATTTTTTTGACAGTGCAAAGGCTATATAAGAGCCAATTGTAAGCCCTATGGTTGATAGCACAACTCCTAAAAAAGGACCGTAAAGGAAACCTCCTAAAAGTCCTGTTGCCTCACCTGGTATTGGCGCTATTACAACCTGCATTGCTTGAAGCCCTATAAAGCCGACAAATGCAACTACCCCTAAAGAATCAAGGAATTGTCTGAGATCTTCCTTGTCAAGGAAAAAATGAATTAAACCTGTTTTATAAAGTATTAATGCAAGTCCGCCTATTATTAATACTAATATTAACGGTTTAATCCATATATGATTTTTAGTGGCATTAGTCATTGGTATTAGTCATTGCTATGCCCCCGTTAGAAGCAAGACATTCTAACGGGGGGTGGTGAGAAATTTGCTTATTTTTCGTGCTTTTCTGTCTTTTCCATAAAAGGTTTTAACAAGTCCATTGGCAGTGGAAAGATAATAATTGAAGTCTTATCAGTTGCTATCTCTGAGAGAGTTCCTAAAAATCTAAGCTGCATTGCCATAGGCTGGCTTGCAATAATCGCTGCTGCCTCGGTGAGTTTTTCAGATGCCTGAAGCTCACCTTCTGCATGGATTATCTTTGCCCTTTTCTCCCTCTCTGCCTCTGCCTGTCGGGCTATTACCCTGAGCATCTCTGATGGAAGATCAACATTTTTTACCTCAACAGCAGTAACTTTTACACCCCATGGCTCTGTCTGCATATCAATTACTTTTTGCAGTTCTGTATTGAGTTCTTCCCTCTTTGCTAAAAGGTCATCTAACTGGCTCTGTCCTAATATGCTTCTTAATGTGGTCTGGGCAATCTGTGATGTGGCATAATAAAAATCTTCAACTTCAGTTATAGCTTTTATCGGCTCTAAAGGCCTGAAGTAGATAACAGCATTAACTTTGACAGTAATGTTATCCCTTGTTATTATATCCTGCGGCGGCACATCCATTGTAATTGTCCTTAAGCTGACCTTTACAAGTTTATCTATAATAGGCCAGATAAGGACAACGCCAGGTCCTTTTAATGGGATAACCCTTCCGAGTCTAAAAACAACGCCTCTTTCGTATTCCTTAAGAACTTTGATAGCGGCTGAAAGAAAGTAAGCAACTACCAATACTATAAACAAAAAAGTCATTAAAGATGGTGTCAACATAAAACTCTCCTTGTTGATTATTATTTAAGATAACGACCATCTTCGGGTCGCTTTGCAACAGGCATTATTTTAACATAACCAACGATGTTTTGTGTGTAAAAAACAAATACGCCTCGGTCTTTAATGAAAAAATCCTTTCAATAGCCTCCCTGTAAATCTTCATCTGAAAAGAGTAGTTCTCTAATAACCAAGGAACCTCATCTTCTTGGACAGGATATGTCTTATAATCATAGATATACGCAATCCTCTCATTTTGACACTTTTTTATAATGACCCTGTCAACTCTGCCCTTGTAAATTCGGCTTCCGGTTTCAAAAACAAATGGAAATTCTGCATATGAATTATCTTTTGGCAGCACAATGTCTTTCAAATAACCTGCATCATCAAGCTTTTTAATATCTGATAAAATAATATTTCTCATTCTGTCAAGATTGTTATCCAAGAGGGTTTCATGTCTGACTATGCTGGTTATCTTGTCGCCCATGTTATTCATTGTTATATAGCCTTTTGACATGCCCTCAAATACTCTGTGAAATGCCCTGCCAAGTATAACCCAGTCTTCTCCATGTCTTTTCCTTATGTAATGTATCTCTTCCGTTACATCACGCCACTCCTTTGAAGGCTTATAATCAAGAGGCTCAATAAATATGGGTGAATCGGTGAATCGGTGAATCGGTGAATCGGTGAATGATCTTCCCATTTCCCTGTCACTGTGTTTCTCCGTTTCGCCGTTTCCCCGATTCTCAGTATCAAATCTTCCCAACCTTTCAACTTTGAAAGGAAGTTTTATCCCATCCTCGGTACCAGATAAATTAAAGGCATCCTGCAGATAGGCAAGTTTTCCAGACGGGGATTTTTTTTCAGGATCGGGCAATATGCCTGACATGCACAGATAATCCATAGCCCTGGTTAGAGCAACATAAAATAGACGCTTTTCCTCATCTAAAGTTTTTTCCTTATGCATCTGAAAAACTGGCAAGGCTTTTCTTTCTTCTGCATTATCACAATATGCTATAAGCGTACCATTTTCATCTTCATTTATAACCACCATGTCAGGGTTTTTTGATGTGTCTTTTTCATCCATGCAGGGAAGAAATACAATCGGAAACTGAAGCCCTTTAGATGCGTGAACTGTCATTATCTTCACCGCATTCATGCCCGCTGTATTCACATTAGCCTTTGGCTCCTCGGATTTGTCAGAAGCTTTTATAAGCTTTTGCCGTATCTCAAGACCTGTAAGCCCTTTGCTTTCAAGCTCTTCAATAAGTCTTATAAATTTTTTTATATTTACATGCCTCTGTTTTTCATGGAAATACTCCCATGCCCCTGTTTCAGAAAGTATCTCTTCAAGCATAACAGAATAGGGCGTGTTTTTAGACCTTTTAATCCAGTTATTCAGCAAAGTGGAGCAAGAAGCAAACAGTAAGTCATCTCTTTTTTCATTAAGAAGTGTATGCAAATAGCCTATCGGTTGCTCATCGGCAAGTCTGCTATCCACAATTTTAATAAGTGAATTATATCCTATAGAAAATAATGGACAACGAAGGATATTGAAGAGGCTGTAATCATCCATCGGGTCTATCAGAAAAAAAACAATATCCCTTAAAAGGCATACCTCCGGAGAGTTATAAAAGCCCATGCCCTTAACAACAACAAACGGCACCCCTTCCTTTGTCAGGGCATCTTCAAATACCGACAGATGTGTGCGGTTTCTGAGCAGTATCGCCATGTCTCCATAACTGCAAAGCCTTTTTTTGTTATCGCTACTGTATATTTCATAAGACAATAATCTCTGAATTTTTTTGGCAATAAGAGCAGCCTCTGCCTTTCTGTTAGCCTTTGTATTGCCTATGCTGTCAAGAAGCAGGAGTTCTACAGCCCCTTCCCCTGTTCTCGTTGCCTCAAAAGGCGTGTATTGAATTTTATAGTTGTCATAAAGACCCTTTGGCATCAGTCTTTCAAAAAGTGCATTAACAAAATTGACAATAGCAGGCAGACTGCGGTAATTCTCCTTTATTTCTACAAAGTGATATTCTTCACCAAGCCAATCATAAAGCCTTTTTCTGGCATTTCTGAATACATCTACATTTGCCCCTCTAAATAAATAAATGGACTGCTTGTCGTCGCCAACAAGGAAAATTGTTGGTTTTATGCCCAACTCTCTTTTGGCTCCTTGCCCTGACCTCCACTCTTCAGTAAGCTTATCAATAATGTTCCACTGAAGAGTGCTTGTATCCTGAAATTCATCAACAAGCAGGTGGTCTGTATGCTCATCAAAAAAATACAGCACATTATGCCATTCGGCATTTCTTGAGATAGCCTCATATGCAAGGTTTTCAAGATCACTATAGTCCAAAAACTGCTTTTTCAGTTTTTTTTCTTTATATCGTTCTAAGCATTTTAAATATATGGACAAAACATTTTTAAAATATTCATCTTTATAACTGCTTATATAATTCTCATGACTGTGGAACGTCGGGGTCCTCAGAAAGTCGCAAGACCTTCTGGGGTGGAATGCAGGTCTTTTAACATACAATTCGTTCAGGAGCTTGTAAAGCTTATCCCACCCCTTGATGCCGCTTTTTTTTATAACATCATAAAACTTCTGCTCCCCTGATATTCCGTCTTCAACAAGGGTCTCGTATATCGCCTCTGACCACAATATGCCTGTATTAAAACTGTCTGTAACCTCAAGGGAGGGGTCTATATTGAGGTCAAGAGAAAACCTTTTCAGAAGTTTCAGGCAAAAAGAGTGAATTGTGGATATGCGCATTCTCGGCATTTTATCCCTCACCTTTTCAAATAACACAGAATCTTCTTTTCTGAGGATGTTAAGTATTCGTTCTTTCATCTCAGAAGCAGCCTTTTCTGTAAATGTTATTGCAAGAATGCGCTCCACATCAGAGCCGTTTTTAAGAAGCCCTATGTATCTCCTTGCAAGCTTCTCTGTCTTGCCTGAACCAGCAGGCGCAGAGATCATCACGCTCTTTGTTATGTCAAGATAACTTTCTGTCATAATTCTATCGCTGTTTTTGCAAAATAATCCGCCAATAACTCCGCGCCCGGTGCAATAGCCAAGCCGTGAACATAATCCCAGCCTATTGTCTGAAGCGTTTCAATGGCAAAGGTTTCTATGTTGTTTTCGGTGATTTTGGTCATTTTATTTTTCTTGCTTGCGTCCGCGCTTTGTAAAGCCTTTCAGTAAATCCACCTTCGGTGAGAAATTGTTGCTCCAGCCTCTGAAGCTGCCGGCCAAGCAGATAACTCGCTTGATTGATCAGGCAAATCAGAGTGTTTGCCGCAGCTTCTGGCGAAGCTTTTTTTAAAGAATAAGGGTCGGACATGTCAGACCTGTCAGACCTGTCCGACTGATACTTTTTCCTGATTGCTATAGCCTCCGGTGAATCCTTGCCCCACAAGCGCAAGCCCTTCTGCCTAAGAAAAGCCTGATAATCCAAAAGCAGTTCCTCCAAACTTGCACGGGCAACGCCTGTCAGTTTAAGTTCGGTTTTCTTTGAGGTTGCAGACGCCATGCTTCCCTCAGCTATGTTCTGCACACCGCTCCTCGCAGCCTGAACCATCTGGTCATGTGTGCGTGAACGCTTGTCTATAAAGCGGTTGCAGAATGTCACAGTAGCATCATAGACAATTTCAGCAGTCTGATAAGACCTCAGATTGCGGTATCCGCCGTGAGGCGGAATGAGAGCAGGCTTTGGTTTATTGCTTCTGTCTTCCATTGGTCTTATCCGTCCTATTCTGTTCTATAGCTTCCTTCGCCCTCACTTCCCCGCTCATCAGCTTCGGCAGAAGCGTATCCCGCAGGCGAGTGAGGGTGCGGATTTGTTGCTTGTTCTTTGGTATTTTTTCAAAGTAGGTTGAACAACGCTTCTCAAAGCTTTTTAAAATATCAGCATTGGGTAATTTAAATTCAATGTTCTTTAAATCAGTTTGAGTAACCAATGGCTGTGTGCTTCCGACGTTCAGATTTTCAAATTCAGTTCTTTTTAAGATGAAATAAAGAGGATAAAAGAAACCGCTTTCAGGTTTTACAATTAGCACATTATCAGATATCCAGACTTTATCTTCACTAATGTATATCTTACCGAGCGTTCCAACCCGCCCAGTTAAAATCAAGCGGTCGTCAGTTAAAAAATTATTCGTTCTTCCTATCTCACCGTTAGCACCTAAAACGGGATAGAGTCCATCATCAATAAATTCATTTCTTTTTAATCCTTTCCCTGTAGTAACAGAAGCATAATCTCCCAACTTTCCTCTCTCCCAACTTTCCTCTGCCTCCTCCGCAGACCACTGCCTGAAAAGCGTCTCTGCCAACGACTCAAGGGTCTTGTTCTGACGGTGCAGCAAGTCTATCTTATCGTCAAGGCTACTAAGAATTGAGGCGATGGATTTTTGTTCGGGCAAATCATCAGTAATTGATACTTCAATTGAATTTAATAATGTTTGTGTTACCAGCGGATGACTTGAACCTTCTGCAAAATTGTTTAACTGAAGATTTTTAAGAAAATAATAAAGAAACTTAGTATGAAAGTTCTTTTTGGGTTTTGCTGCCAACGCATTATCCGAGACCCAAATAGGTTTGTTTTGATAAAACACAGAACCACAATAAGCACCAACTCTACCAATGATTATTGTTTCATCCTTATAGTTTGATTGATTGCAGAAACCAAGTATGCCATTGCCACCAAATACAGGAAATTCACCCTCGGTTTTTGGTCTTTCTTTTCCGTTACCGAATTGAATTACATCCCCCAGTTTATATTCCTTCCACTCACTCATTGCTTTCATTCCTGTCTGTCGGTTCGACTCCGCTCACCGACCAGTTGAGAATCTCTTTTCTAAAATTGCCTCCGCTCACCGACCGCATCACCCGCTCCCTGAGCGGAGTCGAAGGGAGCAACACCGGAGTCGAAGGGAGCATTTCCGATGCGCTCACCGACCGTTTTATCTTGCCACTCACCCATGTTGCTGTCCTTTTTTAGTCTGTCCATGTCGATTCTCTACTCACTGCGTAGAGAATTAGATGTTTGCTATTTGCCATATTCTTTTACCTCAATCTTCGCAAGGTTTTTCACAATCGCTTTATTCAACCCCGCTTCTTCTGCTATTTGCTTTTCCAGTTCCAACTTCAGCGAATTAAACCGTTCCGCAAAATTGAAATCGTCTTCATCATCAGGCAGGCCGATGTATCTGCCGGGGGTAAGCACATAATTCAATGCCTTTACTTCATCAAGTGTCGCTGACTTGCAGAAGCCCTGAACATCTTTGTATTCGCCCGGTGCTGAGCTTGTCGAAGTGCGCCAGTTGTGGTAAGCGCCTGCAATCAATGCAATGTCTTCATCGGACAAGTTCCTGTTTCTGCGGTTGATTAAATAGCCCATGTTGCGGGCGTCTATGAAGAGAATCTCTCCTTTGCGTTTTTTCTTGTTACGGCGTAGAAACCAGAGGCAGGCCGGTATCTGTGTATTAAGAAACAGCTTGGTAGGAAGGTTAACGATGCAGTCAATCAGATCATTTTCAATCATTGTCTTGCGTATCTCTCCCTCATTGCTGGTCTTTGTTGTCAGAGAGCCTTTTGCCAATACAAAGCCTGCCATGCCTGTCGGCGCAAGATGATAGAGGAAGTGCTGTATCCATGCGTATTCAGCAGCGTCCATATTTTTCCTGAGCTTGTCCGCCGCCTTCCAAAGTTTCTTTTCTAAAGGCTCATCATTTTGATTCTTCTTTTCTTTAGCAACTCTCGCCATCAATCATTCCCTATGTTTATAATCAAATTGATTATAAACAATAAAGAGCTATTTTACTCTCCTATAATCTTTACCAATACCCTCTTTTTTCTCCTGCCGTCAAATTCTCCATAGAAAACCTGCTCCCAAGTACCTAAATCAAGTTTGCCATCAGTTATTGCAACAACAACCTCCCTGCCCATTATCTGCCGCTTCAGATGCGCATCTGCATTGTCCTCTCCAACATTATGCTGATATTGCTTTACCGGCTCATGGGGAGCAAGCCTTTTAAGCCACATATCAAAATCATGATGCAGTCCCGATTCATCGTCATTTATAAAAACAGAAGCAGTAATATGCATGGCATTTACAAGCACAAGCCCTTCTTTAACGCCGCTTTCTTTCAGACACTCATTAACCTGCGGGGTGATATTTATAAATGCCCTTCTCGTTGGAATATTAAACCAGAGTTCTTTGCGATACGATTTCATGGCTACCCCAGCCTTCCTTCCTGTTTTAGTTTTGCTATAACTGCGTTTATTTTCGGCAATGCCTCCAATGCTGCTTTTTTACTGCTGTATATACGGGCAGAATGCACATTCATGACAGTTCCAGCAAATATAGTCATTCAGAGGCTTTGCCCTGAAATTTCCTTTTCTCATATCCCTAACTGTTTCTTCAAGAAACTTCAAAGATGCAATTATATAATCGTCAATGCTGTCTGTCTTCTGTTTTCTGTTTTCTGTTTTCTGTTTTCTGGCCTTTTTCGGCGGACACCATTTAACATTTATATCCTTTAATGAATATAAACCTACTTTATCTATATTATAGCCTTGATTTTTCAGCATTGAAGCATAAAGAAACAACTGGAGATTTTCATTACCATCCAGAGCCTGCTTGCAATTAAGACCAGGGGTTCCTGTCTTGTAATCTATTATACGGACGGAATCGCCGAGCATATCAACCCTGTCTATTTTTCCGGTAAGCCTTATCCCTTTTACCGGCTCGCCATTGACAGTCATTTCGGCTTTTGTCGGAATATATCCGTCTTTTCGCAACTCTAACTCTTTTTCATAAATATCGGGCAATATTTCTATAAAGGCGCCTTTAATAAGTTTTTTCCAGTAATCATCTATCTTTTTGTCCTGCATTGCTTTTTCTGTTATTTCTTCTGCCCTGCGTTTCAGGTGTTGCAGGTCATCAAACGGCTCTTTCATTATCCGCTCCATTATTCTGTGTATTATTTTCCCTATTGTAGAAGCCTCTATATCGTATTCCTTTATGTCAGATGGACGGAGCCTGAGCACTTTTTCTATAAAAAATTTCCTCGGACATGTCCTGTATGCATCTATATCAGTAACTGGTATGAAGGCATGCATTTTCCGGTTAAATGTCAGAGAACGGATGCCGTCTATTTCTGATATAAAGGATAAAAACGGAGTTGTGCCTTTCTTCAGTAAATACTCCTCTTTTGAAAATATGCCGGGCAGATGTTCTTTTATTTCTTCTCCAAAATACAGAAATGAACTCGGAAGAAACATATCATCACCTTCTGATGAAGGATATGACAGGTGCAGTCCGGCTTTTCCAGATGATAATCCTATTAACCTGTAAAAGTTGAATCGCTGAATTTTTAAGTGTTTTTCGAGGCTTAAAAGATTCATCTTTTTTTTGACATTATCTGAAAGCAAATAATCCATGCTTGTCTTTGACGGCATGTCTTCATCTGTTAAGCCGCCGAGATAGATATGGCCTGCAAAGAGGTCGGCTGCATCAGTAAAATCCATCACTCTTACGCCTGTTTCAGTAAATTCAGCATAGGATGCATTAAGGATATATTTCACTGTTTCTATAAACTCTGTTAATTTTACATGAGACTTTTTGTACCCCAAAAAGCCTTCGATTTTCTGGGAACTCAGTTTCAAGTCGCCAATGAATGAGAGTTGTTCAAAAATCTCTGATACTTTATTGCGGATGCTCTTGATAAAAAAATCCTTTTTGTTATCATCATCTGAATCAGCTACAAAAAAACCAAAGTCATCTATAATATTTCTGATTAGTCCGGCATATGTATCAAATGAAGCTCCGTTTTTCATATTTTCCAGCGGCTGCAATTTCTTAAAAACCCATTTTAGGTCTTTTTCTAAGGCATCTTTTTCCTTTAGGCGGCTTGTGTCAATTATTTCTGACCCGCCTGATATAAAATTAAGCCATGCCTGTTTACCCGAAATAATTCCTGAATAAAGGGAAAGGGATGGCATCCATTTCTTTAGCCCCTCTGGTATTTTTGCAAAATAGCGCGATGAAAGAAACTGCGAAAACTTAAGTCTCGGATAATCCTCTGCCACTGAATCAAGCAGGCAGAGAAAGTCTAAAAAGGGAGTGGTCTTTCCGAGAGGTTCTTTTTTTAATATATTGCACGGAATACCGTATCTTTTAAAAACCCTGATAGCTATGGCAGAATATTTTCTTAGCAGAGGAAAAGCAACAATTATGTCTTCCAGATCTTTATTCTTGCCGCTGATATATAATGACTTGATGCTCCTGCATATACCCTCCATCTCTTCCTCTATGCTTGGATAAGAACAGTAAGTGAACTTGCTTTCTGATCCAAGTTTTGAACTATCCTCGGGATATATTTCCTCAACAACAAAATTTTCCTTTAAAAAATTAATGTATTCCTCTGCAATAGTTTTAAACACCGAATCATATGGAACCGAAATTAATGTATTTTCAGATAAGCTGATAATGGATTTTAAAAACATCTTTTCGGAGACAGAAGGGTCGTAAAACCCGTCTAAAATCAGTAACGAGTAACGAGTAACGAGTAACGAGTCTTTAGAAGATAGCAGCAAATTACTTATATAATTCATGATATCGTCATCATCAATGAGTCCATTGCTTTCCATTAGTGACTGATATTGCCCGAATATTTCGAGGCTGTTCATAACAGTCTCTGTCACTGTGTCCGGAATATTCATCTCTGAAAAAATAGCATCAAAATCGGATTTCAGCGAAACAGCATCCCGGCCGGGATAGGTTTTTTTAAGGTCATGTATTAAATCTGCTATCAACGATGAAAGGCCGATTCCTTTGCCGGAAAGATGCGAGATAATGACCGGAATAAGTGTGCTGCTTACTATCCTCCTGCTGCCATAAGCATTATATACACTTTTACAATACTGTGAGATGGTGGTCATTTCAGGTGGCATATAGCACTGTTCTGAAATATATTTGCCAGAAATAAGTTTGTGGAATTTCTTCCTGGTGTCTTCAATCTTTACTGAAGAAGGGGCAAGATAAATGATTTTTGAATAATCTGGATGTTTTATGTGCCTTATTGCTTCTTTAAAAAGAAGTTCTGTTACATTTCCAAAACTAAAGGGCATATAAAAGATTTTAACCATAAAAATAACCTTAAAAATTATTGTATTATCCATTCAATAAATTATGCAAATCAAATTCCTAAATCCATGTTATAATATTCCGCAGAATATATAGGTCGGCAGGCCGGATTAGCCGGTTTGCCAGCCATACCGCCATAATACAGGAGGAAGCTATGATAATAGGTAAGCCTTTTCTATCAGCGGAACAGATTCAGGACAAAGTAACTGAACTTGCAAATAAAATATCCAATGACTACATAGGCAAAGAAGTTGTAGCAGTAGGCATTCTGAAAGGTGCGATCATGTTTTTTTCAGACATTATCAGGTCAATCCAGGTCCCGGTCACTATAGACTTTATAGTAGCTTCAAGCTATTTGAAAACAATGTCTACAGGCGAAATTAAGATACATTATGACATAAGAGAAGATATAAGAGGTAAGCATGTACTTCTAATTGACGACATAATTGATACAGGCATATCTCTCAACTATATCAGAGAGCGCATCCTCTCAATGGGTGCTGAAAGCCTGAAGATATGCGTTTTACTTGACAAAAAAGAACGTCGTGAAGTAGATGTGCCTGTAGATTATATAGGGTTTGAAGTCCCAAATAAATTTCTTGTAGGCTACGGACTTGACTATGATAATAAATATAGGAATCTGCCGTATATAGCGATATTCAAGAAAGAAAGGTAAAAGGTTTTATGTACAAACTGATGATAGAGACATCATTTGCATCTGCCCATCAGTTGCGCGGTTATAAGGGCAAGTGCGAGAACCTGCATGGTCATAATTGGAAGGTTCAGGTATCGGTTAAAGCGGAAAAATTAAATGATATAGACATTGCTATTGACTTTCATGATTTAAAAAAAATAACAAATAACTTGGTTTCAAGTCTCGACCATAAATATCTAAACGATGTTTTTCCTTTCACAGAAAAGAACCCTTCTTCTGAAAATATTGCCCGATGGATATTTGAATCTCTAAAGGAAAAACTGTCATCGTATGGAAATATAAAAATTTCTGCTGTAACTATATGGGAATCAGAAACTGCTTCAGCAACATATTATGAAGAATAGACAATGAATACTGAATTTGCACAACGACTTGTGGAAATTGCGATTAAAAAAGGCGCTGATGAAGCAGAGACGTATGTAAAGACCTCAAAAAACCTTAATATAGAAGTGCGGGATCAAAAAATAGATACCCTTGAATCATCTGCTACTATAGGATACTCTGTAAGAATAATCAAAGACAGCCGGCTTGGATTTTCATATTCAACTGACCCCGCTGAAATAAAGGCTATAGCCGAAAAAGCTATTGAGTCATCAAGATATTCCGAGCCTGATGAATATCTTGGATTGCCTACCCCCCCTTCTCCCCCTCTTACCAAGGGGGGGAGAGAGGGGGTTGTATCCTTAGAAAAGGGAGGCAATGGGAGGGTAAAAATCTTTGACAATGAAATAGCCTCTATATCTGAAGATACTGCAATGGATCTCACATTTCTTATTGAAATCTCAGCGCTAAAACAAGACAAAAGAATAAAAAAAATCAGAAAGGCTTCTGGAAGTTTTAGCACAAACAATACATTTATAGTTAATTCCAAAGGTGTAAATGTCCATTACACATCCACAGCCTGTTCAGCCCGGATAATGGCTGTTGCAGAAGAAAACGGAGACAGCCAGATGGGATGGGACTACCAGGGAGGTAGATTTTTAAATGAAGTATTATTTCAAAGCGTAGGTATAAATGCAGCAATGCGTGCACTACAGCTTTTAGGGGCAAAAAAAATAACACCGGTCAAAGGATTTGTGCTTTTAAGCAATGCTGTCAGTTCAGAATTCCTCGGCATGCTCCAGGCAGCGCTGTCAGCAGAATCTGTCCAGAAGAAAAAATCAATGTTTGCCGGCAAGGTCGGCGAAACGGTCATAAGCAACAAAATCAACATAATAGACAGCGGCATATTAGATGGTAAACTTGGAAGCAAGCCATTTGACGATGAAGGAGCGCCTACAATGCACAAGACTTTAATAAACAGCGGGGTGCTGACGGGCTTTTTGCATAATACATACACTGCCAAAAAAGATGGAGTGAACTCTACCGGCAATGCAATAAGGGGCGGATTTACAGGACTTCCTGCAATCGGTCCGACAAACCTTTATATAGAGCCTGTTTCAGAAAAATACACAGCAGGCTTTCAAGAACTTATAAAAAGTGTGGATAAATGCCTGTATGTAATAGAAACCATGGGAATGCATACAGTTAATCCCATCTCTGGCGATTTCTCTGTAGGAGCATCAGGATTGTGGATAGAAAATGGGGAAATAAAATATCCTGTAAAAGAAGCAGTAATTTCCGGCAATATGCTTGAAATGTTCAAAAAAGTCGCCATCACTGGTGATGATTTAAGGTTTTATGGTAGCATAGGTTCTCCTTGCCTTCTGATACAAGATATTGATATAAGCGCATAAAATTAATCAAAGCTAATACAGGAGGGTTTATGAATTACTTTTTAACAGAAGAACAGGAAATGATACGCGACACAGCAAGGCAGATTGCAGAGGAAAAAATAATCCCTGTAAGGGCGGAACTCGACGAAAAAGAAGAATTCCCATGGGAAATAATGAAGGTGCTGGCACAGTCAGACATGTTCGGTCTGTTTATTCCCGAAGAATACGGCGGTCTTGGTAAGGGCTGCCTTGAACTGTCTATAGCAGTAGAAGAGCTTTCAAGGGCATGTCTGGGGGTGTCTACAACATATGCTGCAAATGCCCTTGGAGCATATCCTATTTTGCTTTTCGGCTCGGATGAGCAAAAAAACAAATATCTTCCAGATATAGCCGCCGGCAAAAGACTGGTAGCCTTCGGTCTTACAGAGGCAAATGCTGGAAGCGATGCAGGTGGAATTCAGACCACAGCGAGGACTAAAGGCAATGAATATGTGCTAAACGGCACAAAACAATGGATCACAAACGGAGGAGATGCAGAGATATACACCATCATTGCCATGACAGATAAATCAAAGGGCGCAAGAGGGGCCTCAGCCTTTATTGTTGAAAAAGGAACCCCTGGTTTTACATTTGGCAAAAAGGAAAATAAAATGGGCATAAGGGCATCATCCACAAGGGAATTGATATTTGATAACTGCAGAATTCCGAAGGAAAATATTCTCGGCAAGGAAGGAATGGGTTTTATAGTCGCCATGAAAACCCTTGACCAGACAAGAACAGGTGTTGGAGCCCAGGGAGTAGGCGTGGCTCAGGGGGCATTCGAAGAGGCTGTGAAATTTGCAAGACAGAGACACCAGTTCGGACATCCGATAATAAGTTTTCAGGCTATACAGCATATGCTTGCTGATATGGCAATACAAATAGAAGCTGCAAGGTCTCTTGTATATTCTGTAGCAAGATGTGTTGACAGCGACGCAAAGGACATATCCAAAGAGTCTGCAATGGCCAAGACATTTGCAACTGATGTTGCCATGAAAGTGACCGTTGATGCAGTACAGGTGATGGGCGGTTCCGGATACATGAGGGAGTACCCTGTAGAAAAGATGATGAGAGATGCGAAAATACTACAGATATACGAAGGAACCAACCAGATACAAAGGAATGTAATCGGTCAGGCAATAATCAAAGAGGCTGCAAAAAAGAAATAAAAAACGGCCGGCATTTGCCGGCCGCAGACCCAAATAAATTAAATTAAATAAATTAAATAAACTCTGAAAATTTTTTACTCTTTAACATTTTCTCAATATCGCTTCTAAGGTTAACCCATACTGGATGTATCGGGCACTTGTTGCTCAAACTGCATTTCTTCTTGTCAACAGCGCACACATTCATTGCAACAGGTCCTTCTGTAGCCAGTATAATATCATAGATACTGACACATCCTGACTTTTTAGAAAGCTGAAACCCTCCTTTTACACCCCTGTATGATTTTACAATTTTTGCCTTTGCGAGTTTCTGTAGTATTTTTGCAAGAAAACTCTTTGGGATTAACATCTCTTTAGCGATTTCATCCAGCATTGTCACTTTATCCGGCTTCTTTGCAAGGTAATAAACACACCTTATGGCATAATCTGTTTCACGTGTAATCTGCATGGTGGATTAATTTTATCCCAATTAAGCCGGTCTTGTCCAGAATTAATTTCTCTCCCCCTCGCCCCCTCCCGCAAGGGGAGGGGGATTTTTTGGGGACCCCTGCCTTACTTGGCTACGGATTATGGTTTTTCACAATTACCCGACTAATTATGATAGAATAATGCCAAAATAGCGATAAGTATGTTGCTTAAAAACTTTGACGACACCATTTTAGAAATCTGAGGAGGATAAATTATGTATTCTGAAAAGGTGATGGATCACTTTATGAATCCGAGAAATGTCGGCGAAATTCCAGATGCTGACGGCGTAGGAATGGAAGGCAATCCCACATGCGGGGATGCGATGCAGATATTCATTAAGGTTGAAAACGACATAATTGTTGACGCAAAATTTAGAACATTTGGATGCGGGGCAGCTATAGCTGTAAGCAGTATGATTACGGAGATGGTTAAAGGCAAGACTCTAAATGAGGCATTGCAAATATCAAAGGAAGCTGTTCAGCAGGAATTAGGAGGGCTTCCTCCGCAGAAGATGCATTGCTCCAACCTTGGTGCTGATGCACTGAGGAAAGCAATAGAGGACTACAGAAGCAGGCCCAAAAAACAGAGATAGGGGATTGTTATCCCATGTGCTCCCCCTCCCCTTGCGGGAGGGGGTGAGGGGGG
>DBNT01000117.1 GCA_002299835.1 Nitrospiraceae bacterium UBA665
CTCTCCCGTCAAGGGAGAGGGAATAATAGGGAAATTCTATATCGGGATTTAGGTTACACTCTGACCACATAGGTATAGACATATTAACCAGTTTATAGATGTGTTTGAAACAGAAGGAGGAGAAGGCTGGGGACTCCGAGACTGCTTCACTATAAATGTTACGCTTAGGCCATGTTACGCTTGGGCTGCCGAAGTTGCTTCAATACTTTGCTTGACATTTTATTTGTTCAAATTTATGAATAATGCGGGCTAATTTTTTTGCCTTTTACTCAGATAATCATAAGATAAAAAAAGAGGGGCTTGCGCCCCTCTAAGTGTCTTTAAGGAGGGTTAAAACCTTACATCGAAGGTTAGATATATGCTCTGAGCATTTTTAAGAGGTGCGAAAAACTGCGGAATCGGTCCGGTTGTTGTAAGGTTTGCTATTTTGTGCGGAGCGCCAATCCAGTTGTTGCTGCCTGTGTAATTAAAGTCATAATACTGGTAGCCGAGCCTGAAGAAGGCGTCTCCCCTTTTGGCAATGGGTTTTTTGTTCAGGTGCTGAATTACATAAAACTCATATACATTGCCTCTTGTGCCGAGTTTGGCTGTCCAGATATCGTCAGAGGCAGGGGCAAATGTTATCCAGTTTTTTGTGCCATGGTTGAATTCCGCACCGATCTTAGTTCCGGTTGCCTTAATATCATATCTTGCACCGAGGTAAACCGCATATCCTGTGCGAGATTTTTTGCCCTCAACGGGATCCCACATTAAACCGTAGCCGAACATAGTGTTGTTATTAGGATGGGTCTTGCTGATAGCGCTTGAAATAAAAAGATTAAGATCTCCGGCGCCAATATCGTCAATTTTACCCGTCACTGTAGTGCCATACCAGTCTATATCGCCGACATTTGCAACACCTGTTTCCGGCCTTGCAAATATATTAATGCCCCGGTTCCAGTTAAATTGAACATGAAAATTATCTGTATCATAGGGCACAACACTTAAGCCGAACATATAGGTATCTTTTAGAGTATTTGCAGAACGCCTGTAACCAGAGTCAAATCCCTTTCCAAAGCAGAACTTTGCATATGCACCGGGCAGCGCCTGAATATATGGAGCTGCACCGAGGGTTAATCCGTCAAACGCATAGTCAACTAAAAGCGCAGGCACGCCTGCTGTTCCTGTTCTTTCTGTATTTGTCCTGAGATTTGAAGGAATACCGCCAGTTGAAGGCCTTCTGCCTACAGAAAACCATACAGGGGCATCAAAAACATTGCTCCATGTAGCAAAAGCCTGATCAACCCTCAGTATATTGTCCTGCGGCACATGACCGGTAATACCGTCAAATACACTCTCTCTGTCTGCAAAGAATCCCCTAATAGGTCCTGCTGTGCTGTGTCCCCATACTTTATACATCAGAAGCCTTGCCCTTACATGCACATCTTCTGTTGCCCTTACCCTGAGATTAATGCCTAACCTGTTTGTCATCAGAGCCTCGTTTTTTACGGTCTCTCCGATATGAGGTCTAAAAATAGGACTCCCTGCTGTATCGAAACCTGCAAACAGTAAGGCATTGTGGGTCTTGCCCCTCAGAGAGTCAAACCTGAACCTGTAGTCTCCACTAATATCCAGCCATGAAAGATGCCCTGCTTCTTCTGCGGCTTGTTCAGCCTTTTTCTCAACAACAGTGATTCTTTTTTCCCTTGTCTCGTCTTTCTTCTGTATCTCCTGCATTTGCTGTTTCAGGCGATCAAGCTCTTTTGAGAGAGCCTCAATCTTCTGAAAAAGACCTGCCTGGTCCGCAGCAATAGCCGGAAGAGGAAGAAGCAGAGAAAGGGAAATAAAAACAGCCAAAAACTTTCTCATAAAACACCCCCTGTTAAATTTTTTTTACTTTATTTCATTGTTATATCATTAATTGATTAATAAGTCAAGAGATTTTTTTATTTATGAATTTCGCAACTATTTATGACCATAATCCGTAGCCAAACACCTATATGGTATTTTTATAAGTTAGTGGTATAATAATCTCATATGGAACTTTACAGAGAAATACGGGCGTTTTATATAAAACTTCCTTATTCATACAGGACAATAAGCCAGGACATAGTGGACGGCCTCTGGAATCTATCAAGAGAACTCGCTATTTGCGCCATTGATATTAATAAAAAGAGCGAAGTTCTGATACATTCGGAAATAGAATTTTCTTTAGAAAACTGGAATAACACCATAAGGTATTTAAGGTCGGCAATTAATCTTTTAAACTCAAAAAGCGGTTATATGGTAATTAGAAAAGTCTCTGCCTCGCGTAGTGCATTAAAAACAGAAATTGAGTGTTATAAGGTAACCAAAAGAGGTGTTTACAATACTGACCTTCCTGAATCGCCTGATTTTTTGGAAGACATCATGAGGTTTTCTGGTGGAAACAAAAAGCTTCAACAGATAGAAGCAATGGAAAAGCTTTTTAGGTTTATTGAAGAGCAGGAAAAAAATGAAGATAAAAAAGAAGATGGCGATTAGTATTTGACAATAAAACTGATTTTTTGATATAAAATAATTTTTCTTATTCCCGGGTAGCTCAGTCGGCAGAGCAGGTGGCTGTTAACCACCCTGTCGGGGGTTCGAATCCCTCCCCGGGAGCCAGTTTTTCAGCTTAAAATTTCCTCATAATCTTTTTTTGCAAAGCGAAAGGAGCCTTTTCCGTTTTCTGGCTTAATAGGAGAGGCAGTTTAGTTTATGTTAGAATATTATTAATATGCTAACTTTAGCAGAAAAGGATTATATTAGAAGACATGCCTATCTGCCCGAGCACCTTCCTGACTATGTTTATGCAATTTCTAATGCCGAGCCTCATCTTTTCAGGGAATATCTTTTTTATTATGGCAATGGATGCATTACCCTTATAGGTTATCCATTAAATGGCGATCCTCTTAAAAAAGATATATTGGAAATTCTTGATTATGCCATTGAACGGTTTGGTCCCCAATATGTAGCGCTCACTGCACCTATGAGTTTAATGCCCCCTGAATCTTGCATAAAGCTTGCCTTTGATAAATACTATAGGATTGATATAACTAATCTTAAAATTGACCAGAAATTAAGGAATACAATAAAACGGGCATCCAGAGAATTAGTCATTAATAGAGAAAATAAGATTAGGGATGAACACTGTCAATTAATCTCAGAATTCATTGCCTCTCACAATATTGATGATGATACCAGATATATCTTTGAGAGGATAGCAGATTATCTCTCTTTTGTCCCTACATCCGAAATCTTTAGCGCAAGGGACAAAAAAAACAATCTTGTGGCATTTGATGTTGCTGAATTTGCCCCAAAAGATTATACATTTTATATGTTTAATTTTATATCACAAAACCACTATGTGCCAGGTGCATCGGATATTATCCTTAATGAAATCATAAGAGTCTCTAAAGAAAAGGGCAAGTTATTTATCAATCTTGGACTTGGAATTAACGAGGGGGTTACATTTTTTAAAGAAAAATGGAAAGGAATTCCCTTTTTTGATTATGAGTTTTGCCTTTACCGTGCAAAGGGCGCTCACAAAATAAAAACCTTTCCTGAAACAAGCTTACAACGAAATTAGGCACACGCCTGCAAGTGTTAAACAGGGGAAGGCTTTAGTATGCTATCTTCTGAGGAAGAAAAATATATATTAAGCAAAGCTTATATCCCAGAGCATATAATTAATTTAATGGTTCCTATATCAAAAGGGGAGCCGGAATTAGTCAATGATTATCTCTATTTTTCAAAAGATGAATGGGTAATCTTTGTGGGATATCCATTGTGTCTTGATTTTAAAACTAAAGACCTTGAAAAAACCATAAGTGATGTTATGAAAAGAAAGCAGCCCAAATATATATGGCTCATATCTTCAGAAATACCCGAGTCTCTATCGCTGCTTTGCCGTAAAAGAGAAGGTGATTATTACTATAAACTTCAACTGAGCAGCCTTATAATAAAAAGAGATTTAGCTCAACAGGTCAAAAAAGCATCAAGGGATTTGACTATTGAAAGAGGACAAGGCATCTCAGAGGAACATATAGAACTCATATCAGAATTTTTAAAAAGGGAAAACCCAAGCCCCCTTATAAGAGAGCTATTTTTAAGCATGCAGGAATATGTTAAACAATCTAAAACAGCTATCGTTTTAAGCGCATTTAACAAAAATAATGAACTGACAGCCTTTTATGTCATTGAACTTGCTGCAAGAGAGTTTGCGACATATGTGGTCGGGTGTTATTCAAAGAAAAACTATATCCCACACGCCTCTGATTTTTTGTTTTATGAGATGATAAATCTTGCCAAAGAGTATAATAAAAGTTATATTCATTTAGGACTTGGGGTAAATGAAGGCATAAGGCGATTTAAAGAAAAATGGGGAGCCGTTCCTTTTCTTAGATATGAGTTTTGTGAGTATATCACAGGATATAATAATATTCTTGAAATGCTTAAGTCTTTTGAGTCAAAACTATGAAACTCAAAGAAATCTTTACTAAAGAAAAAGAATTAAAAATGATATGGAGACTAAAAAAGGAGGCAAAGGCATCCTATCTAATAGGCGCCTCCCATTTCTTTAAGTGTAGTTTCAGAAATTCCCTTAGAATGTATATCAGCAAGCTGGATACTGTCTTATTGGAGGGCCCGCTTGATGATGTCTCTATGAAAAGGGTTGCTGATTTCGGCCAGAAGGCAGAGGGATTTCCATCGCTATATGATAGTCTTGACAATGATACAATTAATAAAATTGCTAAAGAGACAGGTTACCATTTGCATGGTATGATGAGTTCTTTTGTGCGCTATCATGATCTTTTTGTAACAAAAGAGTCTACTGACCAGGATATGCTTCAAATTAAGGGACTTCGTCCATGGATGGCATTTTTTAAGATATGGTTTCAGTATTTGGAGAAAAATGGCTGGAAATGTAAGATGGATGTAGATGCTTTTAACATAGCTAAGGAACTGGATAAAAATGTCTATTTTCTTGAAACAATAGAGGAGCAGATTGATGCCTTAAATGCAATACCATTTGAAAGAATAGTAAATTATCTTAAAAAGATAGAGATATGGCAAAAGTACAGAAAGCTCTATGTGAAGAACTTTCTAAAAGGAGACATAGAAAATATAATGTCTTTAGCAGAGATGTTTCCAACACGCTGTGAGTCTATAATAGACAAGCGGGACCCTATATTGTTTGAAAGAATGACGCCATTTCTTGAAAAAGGAAATGCCTTTATAATGGTAGGCGTAACACATATACCTGGAATTATGAAGATGCTTCTTCAGGATGGCTATGATGCCTCCCAAATTAAAAAACCTGTCCTTGAGTGTATTAGTCGGGGATAGGAGTTTATCATAAACTGGCATGAACTGGATTGATTTTTTTAATTTTTTGAGACCAAGAAAAAAGACCTTCTCTGCCTGGCAAATTGAACTTACTACAAGATGCCCTCTTAAATGCAAAATGTGTATAAGGGAAGGAATTAAAGACTGGCATAATAGTGATATGAATATTAACGATTTCAAAAAGCTCGCCCCTTATTTTAAAAATGTAGAAGTTATTATTCTTGAAGGGTGGGGCGAATCTTTGCTTCACAAAAATCTCATTGAGGCTATAAAACTTATAAAGACTGAAGGATCACAGGCAGGATTTGTAACAAGCGGAAAAGGATTAACAAAAAAATATATTTCAGAAATTATAGATGGAGGTGTTGATTTTGTAGGCTTTTCTTTTGCAGGTAGTTCAGCAACCACACACGAATCTGTAAGGGTAAATTCTAACTTTGGAGTCCTTTTTGACAATATCAAAACCTTCAATGAAATTAAGGCAGACAAAAAACTAAATAAACCAAAACTCCATATCGTATATCTCATGCTAAAAGAAAATATATTTGAAGTTCCTTCTTTGATAAATTTTGCAAAGGATATGGGTATTGATGAGATTATTTTAACAAACCCGATACATATAACAAATGAATGGCAGGAAAGGCAAAGGGTGTTTAGGTGTGGCGAAAAATTACATGACGATTTCCAAGAAATTCTTAATGAGGCAGAGATAAAAGCCAAAGAATTAAAAATAAATCTCAGGCGACCTTCTTTGTCTTCAGTTAAAGTAGCCGTATGCGAAGAAAACCCTCTGAAAAATCTCTATATATCAGTAGATGGCGAGGTATCGCCCTGTGTTTATCTATATCCGCCAGTTTCTTCGCCATTTAAAAGAATATTCTGCGGCAATGAGCATCAAATAGAAAAGGTTAGCTTTGGAAATATTTTCAGAGAGCCATTTTATGAGATATGGAATAAAAAAGAATACATAGACTTCAGGAAAAGTTTTATACTCAGAAAAAAAGGGCTTGATGTATTAACCTTTTCTAATCTTTTTCTAAATATAGAAAGGCTTAAGAGACTTGAAACTGTGCCCTTGTCAGACCCACCTGAACAATGTCGGACCTGCCATAAAATGCTCGGGGTGTAATGAAGTAGTGCACAGCTTGAATTAATACTATATTGATAAAGGCTTTGAAGCCATGCCTGCTTTGCTTGCTTACAGATTATGGTCAATCCCTAAACCTGTAAAGAAACATTTATAAAAGAAAAGTAAGCGCTAAAATTTAACCTATCTGCCTAATCTCTGTCTTATAACTTCATATACAAGGATGCCTGCTGCAACCGATACATTAAGTGAATTCACCATGCCCCTCATGGGCAAACTAACAACAAAATCGCACATCTCCCTTACTGTTTTTCTCAATCCCTGCCCCTCAGAACCTATAACAAAAGCCATCGGCTCCTTCATATCTATATCCCAGGGCGTTAGCTCCGACCCCGCCTCTGCACCGACTATCATAATATTTAACCTCTTCATTTTATCTATGGCATGCTTTATATTCACAACCTCGGCAAGGTTAACATATTCCAGCGCACCTGCAGATGCCTTTGAGACAACAGGCGTAATCCCTGCCGACCTGTGATGCTGAAACACCACTCCATGCACACCTGAGGCATCGGCAACCCTTAAAATTGCTCCGAAATTTCTCGGGTCTTCTATAAGGTCAAGGATGAGAAAAAAAGCTAATTCCTTTCTTTTTTCAGGAATGGTTAAAAGCTCATCTATGGTCAGTAATCCTTTTTGTTCAACAACTGCCGCAATACCCTGATGCCCTTTATGAAATCTGGTATCGAAAAAGTCCCTTTCAGCAAACTCTATGCGGATGCCTTCTGCCTTTGCAAGTTCGATAATTTTCTGTACCTGCTCATGCCTCTGTTTGGAGATATAAACAGTCTTTATCTTTCTGCCTGACTTGATAGCTTCCAATACAGGATTAAAGCCATAAAGCCACTCTGCCTTTGCGTTTTCTTTCTTCAAATGTAGACCTCTTAAAGTATTTCAGGCATAGGGCTGTTTTTTAAAGTATCCAGACTTATTGCAATTGGCATAATTATTATGTCTTCAGGGAATCCGGCTTCCCATGCACAATCACTTATGTATCCTTCTATTTCATAATCAAGATAGTCCACGACAACAAGGACATCAAGGTCTGATTCCTCCGTAGCATTGCCTCTTGCCCTTGAACCAAAAATTCTGATTTCATAAACCTTTGCTTTCTGTGATACAAGGGATTTGAATTTCTCTATAACTCTAATATCTTTCTCCTGCATTTTTTATCTCCTTTCTCTGGTCAATGACTTTGACAGCGATGTTTTACTTCAGTCCAAATGTTGCCTTTAGGGCGTTATCAATCATATCCATATTGGATAAAGCGCCGAGTATTCGGTCTATTTCAAGAAATCTTATGGTAGCCAGATTGTCTGTCATTATTATTGAATCAGTAAGCAAACCTGCTTTTTCCCCTTCTTCTGAATCCTTGTTGATACGAATACCAATACAACTGTTCCCTTTTTATATTTTGTCATATAGCTCCATCCCTTCTGTGTTCCAGTCTTCTTCAAAAGACCGCAGCCTGTTTTTTAGGTCTTGCGCTTCTTCTTTAGTTATTCCCCTTGCCTGAAGGTCAATTGCTCCTGTTTCTTCAGAATTCAAGAAGGTTATAATTATATCGCTTTCCTTCAGGTGAGGCTTTTCATATAATTCAATCTGTCCGTCTTTATAATGTCCTTTAACTGTTTTTAACATTTCTTGCCCTCCTTCCTATATTTAATTCTCAAAATCTTTTACCCCACCTCTCTCACCACCATCACCTCATTCCCCCTGTGGTCAATGACTTTGACGGCGATGCGGTTTTCTTTGCTAAAACAATATGGTCAGAAATCTTATCTTCAGGTAATTTGAGTTATTCATCCTTACCATTCTGCTCTAATCTGTCTTCAAGCTCGCTTCTAAAGACTCCTTTTATTAGCCGCCCATCTCTCAAATATTGAAAAAACTCAGCATAACTACAGGGACTCAAAAAGTGGAAGATATATTTTTGTTTAACACCTGAATTTTCAAGCTCTCTATTGAGGTCTAAAAAGTGCTGCCTCGTCCATCTTAACTTTGCCTTATTTTCAATAGAATCATCCCCATCTGATTTGACTTCCACAACTACAATATAATTAATATCATTCTTATGAGTTTTTATAAAGAAATCAGGATTAAAGAATTGGTTTTTCTGTGGGTGTTCGCCTTTACGCCAGGAATACTCAACGCTGTAAAAGCCCTGATCCCTTGACTTTATCCATGAATCAATCTTTTCTGCATTTTCTTTTTTTATTAGCTGCTTGATAAATTTGAATTCAGGATCGTGCGATACAAAAACAATATCACAGGGAGTTTTAAAAAGGAACTCGTTAACCTCTATAAGATTATACTTATGTCCAAGTGAGTTTTCATTTGTATCAATCAAATCTTTTAATATTTCTAAATTATCGTCGCCCAATTCGGCTTTAAAGTTAGCTGAATAAAAGACAGCACTCCTGTCTTTTAGATTGCCAACTGCAATAGGGTCTTCTTTCATACTTGTAGTGAATATAGCCGCTGGTTGCGTTACCTTCCTTACATTGACAACAGTCTTCCCCTTCTTTCTTAAAAGCGTTCCAAATGCCTGTAGTGTCCTTTGTCTGTTCTTCTCTACAAGCTTATCACCCTTAATGCCTCTTCTATCCATAGATGCCCGGATGATTTTTCTTATCACTTCTTTAGGCGGCAATTCATTTTTTGTATATTCGCCTTCAGGCAATTTTAGAATACGCCCTTCCCACTCCCTCGTTTTAAACTCCTCATAAATCTTGTTTACGATTTCATCAACGGTATAAGTGTTATATTCTATCAATGTATTTTTTGAATAAACCTCTCCCTCAAGACTGGTATATTCCGTGCCTTTTTCAACATCCTCTACCTGCGATATAAGCTCAACATATCCTTTTGTATAATCAAATACCTCTGTATCACGGCTTGCCTCTTTTTCCTGAGGCTCTTTGTCATAGTTGATGCTGTAAAGGGTAAAATTATATTTCGCCCTATCTCCTTCCTTTAAGACAGTGCTTGTTAGCTTCATCTCAATTTCAAGTATTTCATCTACAAGCCCTTTTATATTTCTGCTCCATGCATCATGGTTGAATACCTTCACCCTCGGTTGTGGAGTTTGGTATTCAGGCGGCACTCTAAGCCCTCTCCCCAATACCTGAGCTATTAAAAGCTTTGAATTAAATGCCCTGTCTTCCCACGGAACAATCTGGAAAACATTATTTACATCCCATCCTTCGGTAAGCATTGATACTGATACAATCCACTCTATGAGGTCGTCTTTTTCATCAACATTCTTAAGCCTTGCGACATTTGCCCTATGCTCCTGCGCTGAGGTAACTATCAAGACCTTTTTTTCAATTTCTTCTTTTGGCAAAGATTCTTTTTCTGATAAAAACTCTATGAGGCCTTCTCTTAATCTCTTTGCATTTGTAATGTCTTTTGTGACGAGAATAGTCAGCGGTTTTACCCTTCTGTATTTGTTTTGATTCTCAATATGATTGTCATATATCTTCTGAAATTTCTCATTCTGGTCAATGCTTTCATCCTTGCTGACATAATCAACCATCTTGACTACTCTATCATCCACCGCCTGCCTTAAAGAATATCTGTAAATGACATTGTTAAAATACTCATCTTCAATATATGCCGTCCCTGTAAATCCAATCATATACTTGAACTTATAATCAGCGCTCAAGAGGAAGCCTTTCCATTTCTTAATGTCCTGACTCTCCCTGTCTCTGCCTGAAACCTTATTGTAGGCATGATGAACCTCATCGCTTAGAACCAAAACTTTTTCCCCATTGTTCATAAGGCTGTCTTTTATGGATGAGCCTGTCTTTTCATGGACTGCATGAATATTCTCAACACAAATATCGCCATCTTTTATAGTGCTGTTTGCATCTATGATACGGGGATTTTTATATACAGCATCTTGTGGGATTGTCTGTTTCAAACGGCTGTCTCCGCTAAGGGAGATAAACTTCTCCGTAAGTCCTTTCTCAATAGTCAAGGAGGGGCATAACACAAGAACCTTGTCCACAAGTCCTAATCCAAGCATTATCTGGGCAATGCCGTAAATAACATAGCTCTTACCCGTGCCTGTGGCTAAATCTATGGTTGCGGACAGCTTATTGGGCAATTGCAAATGATGAAAATACTCGTTTATATCCCTGTATCTGGTATGCAGTTCAGGATTTTTATCCCAATTTTCCTTTACCAGATCCTCAATTGATTTATACCTGCCTGATGCGAGATAAATAATGACATTCTCTATAGCTTCCTTCTGATAGTGTCTGTCTCCACAGAGGACATCAAGAAACCTATCCCATTTTGCAAGATCAAGCCTTGTGGGATCATAAGATTTGCTGACCTCTAAAACAAGGTTGTTAGTGTTATAAGTCTTTATCTCAATCATGGCTATTTCTTGACAGATAAAACCTCTTTAAATTCGTTTCCGTAAATATCCACATAAACAACCATTACCTTGTCCCCACAATCTTCTTTATTTAATTGGATAACAAGCCTATCAAGTCGATTCAAGTCTTCTTTAATCTCATTTTCATTTTGTTCGTCTTCGTTTTCAGTCTTCTTTTTTTTCGGCAGCAAGTCCTCAGCAAAATAAAATTCGTCCATAACAAATTCCCTATCGTTATAATCCTTATCAATCAGCGCCATTGCAAGGGATTCAAAGTTTTTCAGTTCACTGCCTGTCTCTTCTTCAAAATAGTTTGAAAGGAATTTTGTGATATGGATTTCTACACCTTCGCCTTTTTTCACAAGTTTTGACTCAACCTCGGGCTGTCTTATAAAGTGAAATCCTACGGCATCATCAAGGTCATTGACATTTCTTTTACTCTGAGGCTGTCTGAATTTCTTAAACTGCACCTTATGAAGCTCTTTTATTATCTGATACGGCACTTTCAGGAAATAATACCTTGTCTTCTCTATCTCATGATAATCGCTTATAAAATCCACATAATTTGCAGGGGCAATAATATAGAGCCTTCCGCCTACCCTTTTGCCGATATTTGAATGCAAATCTTCAAGATACTCCTTATCCACCGAAGCCTTTTTAAACTCCCAGTAGGGATAGATAAGCACATAATACCCATCCTTCTTTTGCCCGTCTATCTTTATTCCGCTGATTTTCTTGTTGACAGGCTCTACTTCAAAAAGATTCATAACAAATTTTATGTAATCATCGTTTTTGAGCTTAAAGACCTTCTGCAGGTCATAAAGCCCTGTGTTTACAGTTACAAAACTCTTTGCCTTTTTGCCATATTTCTTTCCCGTCTTACTACCTGACGGGACAAGTTTGGGATTTTCCAAGTCTTTGCTGTTTTCAATGGTAAGTATCCTTTTCTGCATTGTATAAAAAGACAGCTTGCCAATATCGCACGCAATCCACCGCCTGCCAAGCTTTTCAGCTACTGCGGCTGTAGTGCCGGAGCCGGAAAAGAAATCAAGGACGAGTTCGTTATCTGTTGTTCCTGCTGTTATTAGATACTTTAGAATATCCTCTGGTTTTTCTGTTGGATATTTTGTTGTTAGAGAAAATTTAACCATCTCGTTATTCCATACATCTCCAACAGATACAAATTCACTGCTTTTGCTCGTTATAAGCTTAATCACTTCTTCTTTTGTTTTCGTGGGATCAAGCAAAACATAAGTTTTAAGCGCAACCCCAGCCTCTACCTCCCATTCGGCAGGTTTTCTTCCCATTCTTCCACGCATGTAATACCAGCCTTTTTCATCTTTTAGAATATTCTTGACGGTTGACTCTTTATACGGACCCAAAATTGGTTTCCAATACCTTGTTTTTCTATCTTTTGAATATATCAAGAGGTTTTGATATTCTGTTGGCATAGATGCGCTTGGTGAATGAGATCGTGAACTACCACCTTCTCTTCCTTTATGCCAAATAATCTCATTTATAAAATTATTCTCACCAAATATCTCATCAAGAATAAGTTTTATATAGTGAGACTTTTTGTTATCAAGGTGAACTATAATATTCCCATCATCAGCCATGATTTCTTTAGCTAATACCAATCTTCTCCTCAGAAATTCAATAAATTCTGCACCTTTAGCTTTATCTGTGTACGCCTTCTGTTTCTTACTTGCCTCAAAATCGCTTTCTGTTGCAAATGGCGGGTCAATATAAATCAATTTCACCCTGCCTTTTACCTTATCCTTTATCAAAGGGTCTTTATTTTCATAAACGGTCTTTAAGAATTGCAGGTTATCGCCAAAGACAATCATGTTGCGCCAGCCACCCCCCTTTTGTCCCCCTTTATCAAGGGAATTTAAGGGGGGATATTCTTCACCATTAAAAACTTTTTCAACCTGCAAAGGCACAGGGAAAACACCGTCCTCATTGGCAAGGATGTCTTCCTTCCGCATCTTACCGGCATACACAAGCTCGTATTCTTTCTGCTTTATCGGGAATAGTTTATATTTATAGTCTTCGGGTATAGGTTCTCCTTTTTGGAGCTTTTCTATAAGGAATTGGATGTCGTATTCGTTGAACTTAGTCATCTTCCCATCTCTTTTTGGATAACCTTTCTGTTATTTCTTCTCAAAATGTTCTTTTGCCCTCTTGTAAATCTCATCTACCGTCATTCCTTTAAATAGTTCCTCCTGCAGTTTCAAGTAGTCTCTCTTTTCGTAGGTAATCTGAGACAGAAATCTCATGGCGTCCACCTCGCCAAGAGTTTTAAATAAAATACTTAATCCTTTCTTTCTTATTTCTAAATCGCTTGCCATTTCAGCCATTTTAATTTACCTCCATATCTTCAATAAATCTTAAAGGGCTTATTATCTTGAGATTTATTTTTAGTTCAGAAGCCTTTTTTATTAGTTTATCATCACAGGTTAGAAAATGTTCAGCACCGCCTTTTAAAGCACAGGCAAGATGGATGGCATCTCTTGGTTTTATACCAATTGCTTCAAATTCCTTTGCTTTAACAGCAATAAACTCATCAGGAACTACCGTCTCATTTGCAAGGGAAGATGCCATTGCTATTTCTTGTCTCACATCATCATAAGGATTCAGGCTGTTTTCATAGTCAATCATAAAAGACCATAAAAGAGAATATTCTCCATTCTTTATCCTCTGCAGGACAGAGAAAATGGCTATCGTCTCAAGCCTTATCCTAACATGTGCTTGATCATCAAATGGGCGATTATAAATATTTGTATCAAGATAAATTTTAGTCATATATCACTAATCCTTAACATCCCCTCTGCTTGAAAACTGAAATACCCATTCTTACCGATAATTATGTGATCAATAACCTCAATCCCTATTATTTTACCAACCTCCACAAGCCTTTTGGTTATGGCAATATCTTCTTTGCTCGGCTCGGCATTTCCAGAGGGATGATTATGGACAAAGACAATCCCTGCTGCTCTATCACTTATTGCATCAGCAAATACCTCTCTCGGATGGACAATGCTATGATTCAATGTGCCTATAAAAACAGTTCTTTTCTGTATCAGATTAGATGCGCCATCTAAGGCAAGACTCAGAAAATACTCCTGCTTTTTGTCTTTCAATTCTTCGGTCAATCTCAATACATCATCAACATTTTTTATTTTTATCCCCTCTTTTATCAGAAATCTCTTTGAAAGCTCAATGGCTGCCATTATTTGACATGCCTTAGCCAGTCCAACACCTTCAATATCCTTCAATTTTTCTAAACTGATATTATCAAAATCATCTTGCGCCAGTCTTAAAATATCCCTTGCCACTTCAAAAACATCCTTGCCTTTTATACCGCTACCAAGCAGCACAGCCAACAGCTCAAGATTAGAAAGAGCCTTTGCACCCTTTTGTTCCATCTTTTCACGAGGCCTGTCAAATTGGGGTATGGTCTTAATTTTTTTCATGGTTATTTATAAAATCTTTGGCTTTGCAAATAAATCGGGCTTTGGCTTTGATGTGTCATAATATGCAAGACCGACAGGCACGACATTCTTCCGTTTATCCGTTTCATGCCGATAGGCTTCAATGCTGTTATCTGAATTGCCCCTTTTTTTCCTTCCTGCCATTGTTTTATACTTGCCCCTCTTACATATATGTAGAGTCTACACCTTCACCTTCCAGCTCGTCCTGTCCCTTTTATCTTCAAGGATTATTCCCTTTTCATCGAGTTCTTTTCTTATAGCATCAGCCATTGCCCAGTCCTTGTTCTGCCTCGCAATTTTTCTCTCTTCAATCCTGCTTTCTATTTCGGATTCGGTCAAATGGATTTTCTTGCTCTTAAGAAGGTCAATATTCCATTGCGCAGGAGTTCTATTAAAAAGATTGAGGGCTTCACCAATAGTTTCAAATATATCCTTTGCCCTCTTTATCAATGCCTTTGCTGCTTCTCCTGATGGCTTTAAATCAAGGAATTTATTCACTTCTCTTACAAGCTCAAAAATATGCCCGATTGCCAGTGCTGTGTTAAAATCATCATCCATTGCTTCTTCAAAACTGTCTTTAAATCTCTCGAGAACAGCTTCAAGCTCTACCCCCCCTTTGCTACCTCCCTTGCCAGGCGGGGGTATTGCTGTCTCAGGGGCATGCGACAGGAAATCATTAATCCTCAACATTGTGCTGTAATATCTATCCAGAGAAGACTCTGCATCATGCAGTTGTTCCTGAGAAAATTCTATGGGGCTTCTGTAATGGCTTGAAAGGATAAACAGCCTGATAACCTCTGCATCATATTTATCAAGTATCTCCCGTATAGTAAAGAAGTTTCCGAGGGACTTTGACATCTTCTCCTTATCGATAGTAATGAAACCGTTATGTACCCAGTATTTCGCAAATGGCTTTCCTGTATATGCCTCTGACTGCGCAATCTCATTTTCATGGTGGGGGAATATGAGGTCTGCGCCTCCGCCGTGTATATCGATTGATTCGCCAAGATGTTTTATCACCATTGCAGTGCATTCAATATGCCATCCAGGCCTTCCCTTTCCCCACGGAGAATCCCACCACGGCTCACCTTCCTTTGATGCCTTCCATAATGCGAAATCAACAGGGCTTTTCTTCCTTTCGTCCACATCAACGCGCGCGCCTGAAAGAAGCTCCTTCTGCTCTTTTTTGGAAAGCTTGCCGTATTCGGGAAATTTATCTACAGAAAAGTAAACGCTCTTATTTTCGCCTTCTGCAACCTCATATGCATAGCCTTTTTCAATAAGGGCGCTAATTACATCTATCATCTCCTTTATATGATCTGTTGCCTTTGGCTCTACATCCGCCCTCGCAATTCCGAGCCTGTCCATGTCAGCGCCGTATTCAGCTATATATTTTTTTGCGACAGCATCCCACGCCATCCCTTCTTCATTGGCACGTCTTATTATTTTGTCATCAATATCGGTAAAATTTCTTACATACTTGACATCAAATCCTCTGTATTTGAAATACCTGCTTATTACATCAAAGACCACAGCGCTCCTTGCGTGGCCTATATGGCAGTAGTCATATACAGTAACACCGCAGGCATACATGGCGACCTTGCCCTTCGCAATCGGATTAAAGTCCTCTTTTTTGCCTGTCATAGTATTGAATATCTTCACCTTTCCTCCTTTTCCTTCCAGCCTCTCTAACCTGTTTTCAAGTCTTGCGATATGCTCCTTAAGCTGCGCCATCTCATCTTCTATAGGGTCAGGAAGCCTTACATGGTCAAGGGCTTCTTCAATGCCTTCTTGCACAACACGCATAACCTTTTTCTTGATGATTTTGCCCGGAACACCAACCACAACAGAATAGTCTGGAACAGATTTAAGCACAACAGAATTAGCGCCTATCTTAACGCCATTGCCTATTTTTACAGGTCCGAGAATCTTTGCTCCGGCGCCTACAACAACATGGGTTCCGAGAGTCGGATGTCTCTTTCCTTTCTCTTTTCCGGTGCCTCCAAGTGTAACGCCTTGATACAGCAAAGCATCCTCGCCTATCTCTGCTGTCTCGCCAATCACAACTCCCATTCCGTGGTCAATGAACAAGCCAGCTCCAATCTTTGCAGTAGGATGAATCTCTATGCCTGTGAGAAATCTTGCAATGTGTGACAAAAGCCTCGGAATGACCGGAATTTTCAACTTCCACAAGGAATGGCTTATCCTGTAAATGAATATGGCATGAAAACCCGGATATGCAAGAATCACCTCAAGGCTATTCCGTGCAGCGGGGTCGCGCTCAAACACTGCGTTAAAATCCCTTTTTATGTCATGAAAAAAGCCCATTGTTGTGAATTATATAATATCAAGCAGTTTTAAAGAAAGAACGGGAAATGTTGACGGCGGATTTACCGGCTTAATTTAGCGGCAGCAAGGCGGTTTAAGCTTATCCTGCTTTCAGCCGCCTGCAGAGCAAGATCTTTATGTGTTTCAGGGGTAACACGCACAACGAATTTTCCGCTGTAATGACGGTTTGCTATCGGCTCGGGTATAACCTCTCCTGTTTTCCTCATATCCGCTATTACGCCAGCAACTAATTTACGGATGCCCTTTAAAGCCTCTTCCGGAGTCTTCGCTAACCAGCTTAAGCTCGGGAATTCAGCGCACAGTCCGACATATTCATTGTCTGCTGCCGACCATGTTACCCTATAAGTGTAATGATCATTTTTTAGTGCCATGATTTACCTCCAATATCTCGATAGCCTTAAGCGCCTGTTTTACCTGATATGCCTTAGCCTTTCCTTTATCGTTTTGAATATTAATTCTCGGGTCTCCCTGCCACGGTGTTTTATATATTCTAGGGCTGCTTCCTTTTTGTCTGGCAGTTCCAAAATAGTAATCACAAACCACACATAAGTCGGCGAAGCGCACATTTTGAGGATTGTTTCTCATTTGCAGAACTATCTCTGCAACCTTACCCATATAAAATTATGGTTCTTTCTCGTTTCAAGTGGGTAACTTTCCCCTCTCTTTTACCCCTCACCCTAACCCTCTCCCGCAAGGGGAGAGGGAACTAAATGGTCCCCTCCCTTGACAGGAGCATTTCTTTTTGTCTCCCCTCCCTTGACTGGAGCATTTCTGCTTGTCTCCCCTCCCTTGACGGGAG
>DBNT01000111.1 GCA_002299835.1 Nitrospiraceae bacterium UBA665
CATACTTTTGCAAGAGCCTCCATGGGATACATTAAAGAGACCTTATTAGCAATTTTTTCAATAGCCTTTTGTTCATTATAGTTGAGGCATCTCTGTCTGCTTATGGTTACTGTTATAGCATTCATGGTTATGATTATAACACACTTATACAAATCGGAATGACAATTTTCTATCTCTATTTTTAGGACGGCATTGACTTCCTGCATGGCGCTTACTATAATGATATTATGGCATTGAAAAGATTTCTGAAAATTATGCTCATTACTCTCCTGTTAGGACACCTTCCTAATGTCCCTAATATATACGCTGCTCAAATAATAGGCAGCGGTTGTTCCGTAAGCCATGTAGGCTATCTGTCGGCAATTGCCCATGAATTTGAGAGACTGACAGGCACAAAGGTGCTTGTGAGGGGCGGGGGCAGCGCTGTGGGCATAGAAGATTTATCTGCAGGAAGGGTTGACTTTGCAACCTCATGCAGAAAAAAAATGCCGACAGATCCGGATGATATTGAATTTATTCAGGTTGCATGGTGTGCCCTCGTATTTATTGTGCACAAATCAAACCCTATTGATAACATTACAATTGATGATGTTAGAGGAATATATAAAGGCAAAATAACCAACTGGAAGCAATTAAACGGGCCGGATATGCCGATAAGGGTATTTATTTTAAGAGCCGGCAGGGGATTAAGCGGAGTAGAATCATCTATAAATGAAATGGTTTTAGAAGGAAAGACACCAACTGCGAATGCCCTGACATCAGCTTCAACCGCCATAGTAGAACAATTAGTGGAAAGAACACCTGAAGGATTTGCAGCGTCTGGATTTTCAAGCGCGCATAAGCGGGATGTCAAAATGCTTAAACTTAACGGCACATCCCCTAATAAAAAAAATATTGCCAGAGGAAGATACCCTCTGAAAAGGCCTTTTTTCATACTTATACCCAAAAATCCAAAGATAGAAACACAAAAATTCATTGATTTTATACTGAGCAAGGAAGGACAGCGGTTTATAAGTTCACAGGGAGTAGTGTCATTGTCAGATATACGATGAAACTATCTTTACAAAGCAAAATAGCAATATTTCTAACATTGACTATCCTTGCCATAAGCGCGGTATCCTCATATCTTTTTATATCGGCATATATCAGAGCCAAAGAAAAAGAACTTATAGCAATAGGAACCACACTTAGTTATACGCTTTCAAAAACAGCAGAGGAAGGTCTTATCAGGGAAAATCTTGACCTTCTCAGGCAGGCATCCTATATTGTTCAGACCGAAGACCTCATTTTTATGCAGGTGTATTCAAATATATGGGGCGCTGTAGATGCTTATCCATTTGAAAAAATAAATTCTCTGCCGCATGTTGAAGCTATCAAGCACTTTGAGAGTTATTTATCACCATTTTATATAAAACTTGAAGACGGCAGTTATGACTTTTACAATCCCATATTATTTTATGCACCCGGCGACCTGCCGCAGGTTACTATAGGATTTGCGAGGGTTGTTTTATCTTCTTACGGTATGCAAAAAGAAATAAATCGACTGCTAATAAACCTTATAGCCGCTGCTACAGTCATTACCTTTATTGCTATTGTTGCCTTAAATGCCCTCGTCAAAAGGATTATTCTCAATCCGGTCGCAAAGATTTATAAATATGTATCAAAGATAAAAGAAGAAGGAGATCTGTCTGCTGCCGAAGCGTATAATGAAATGACCAAAACAGGCACACTGGAACTGGACGCCATCGGCATGACCATAAATGAGGCATTCAAAAAAATTAACAGATTCAGGCAGGTGATAGATTCAGCATTTGATGTAATTGTAGTTACGGATGCCGATGGATACATCACATATGTCAACCCAGCTTTTGAAACCGTTACAGGCTATTCAAGGGAAGGGGTCATCGGCAAAAAAACCAATATATTAAAAAGTGATTACCATGATGAAGACTTTTTTAAAAATCTGTGGAATACCATAAAAGCAGGCAATGTATGGAAAGGAGAATTTATAAACAGGAAGAAAAATGGAGAAATATATTATGCATCGTCTGTCATCTTCCCCATTTATGCAGAAGGAGATGTCCACTACGCCACTATCCAGAGGGATATAACACATGAAAAGAAACTCTACGAACAGCTTTTAAGATCCCAGAAGATGGAGGCAATAGGTACGCTTGCAGGCGGCATAGCCCATGACTTCAACAACCTCCTGACAGCGATACTCGGATATTCGGAGATAATGCTTGGCATGACAAAAGAGGGAGACCCTTTATACAAAGCAGCAAAAATAATAAATAATGCAGGCGAAAAAAGTGCGGAACTCGCTAGAAAAATACTTATGATAACAAGAAAAGAAAAGATGGAGTCCAAACCCATTGATATTAATCAAACAATAAAAAACTCAATGGAACTTCTGGAAAGAAGCATACCTAAAAACATAGAAATTATAACAAAACTGAATGAAAACCTCCCCCTTACAATGGCAGATCCTTCCCAGATTCAACAGGTCCTAATGAACCTTGCCGTAAATGCCCGCGATGCAATGCCGGATAGAGGAAGGTTAATTATAGAGACTGCATTAGTTGGCACAGAGAACGGCGCTGCCAATGGAGTCACGGATAGTAATGGAGAGGGTTTTATAAAGCTGTCTGTCTCGGATACGGGCATGGGCATGGATACAGACACGCAGAGAAAAATATTCGATCCCTTTTTCACAACAAAGGAAACAGGCAAAGGCACAGGCCTCGGTCTTTATATAGTTCATTCTATTATAAGCAATCACGGAGGATATATTAATTTATACAGTGAGCCTGACAGAGGCACAAGGTTTAATATATATCTGCCTATAAGAAAAGTTAAGGAAGCAGAACCGGCATTGTCATTAATGGAAGACATAAAAGGGTCAGAAATAATACTCATTATAGATGACGAGCCTGATATAAGGCAACTCTGCAGGGATATGCTTGAACCGCTCGGTTATAAGGTGCTTCTTGCAGGCAACGGAATCGAGGGGATAAATATTATGAGAATGTTAAAAGATAAAATATCTCTTGTAATACTTGATATGATAATGCCTCAAATGGGAGGCAGCGAGGTATTTCAGGCGCTGAGGACTATAAAGCCCGATGTAAAGGTTATGCTCTGCTCAGGCTATAGCCATGAAGGATTTGCAGGAATAGATAATTTACTAAAAAACGGCGCTTTAGGGTTTGTGCAAAAGCCGTTCACACGACATTCAATCGCACAGGCTATCAAGAAGGCACTCTCGGAATAGTTTTATTACATTATCAATTGTCCTTTTGTCTTTTCAAGTATATGATTGACAAGGTTATTGTGCAGGACATCAATCTCATCATTCGTTAGTATTTTGTCTGCTGACCTGTATCTGACATTAAAGGCTTTTCACTCATGCCTGACTACTACCCCCTGCTTTGCTTGATTACGGATTATGGAATATGGGCTTGAAGTGCGTTTTATAGCTTTGTAATGCTTTTGTTGAGGAGCTTCAAAGCCTTCTTTATGATCTGCATGTCCTGATGGGAAAATTTTGGGAATATTTCTTTTGCTCCGAAAATACCACTCTTTGTCATTGCGGCTTGCCTGCCTGTGCGGTGCACGCAGACAGGTCCGCAATCCTTCTAATCTTCCCCCTTTGGCAAAGGGGGATTGAGGGGGATTTTTGAATCTATCTCCACAAATTTTGTGCCGACTTATCGGCATGTGGGTTTCGTTCGTTTAGATTTCTTAAATGAGGCAACGATTCATTTTCATTTAGATTTTTGATGAGGCACCCAAAAACAGAGATAGAGA
>DBNT01000146.1 GCA_002299835.1 Nitrospiraceae bacterium UBA665
GCTATTTATGTAACACTACACTCGGACGATAATAAGTAATCCACACAGAACTATCCACGAGAATCATCCGGTTTCCCTCAGCTTTAATAATTCTTTTAGAGTAATATCCATTTCTATCTTGCCAGCATGTTTCACCGCATCCTCACGCCTTTTTTTCCTTATTAGTTCTCTAAGGGCATCTTCAAGCACCTCTTTTTTTGTCTTTTTGCTCGTTAAGCGCTGCGCCTCCTCTAAAAGCTCTCTGTCAAGAGAGACACTCATCCTCATATGTAAATACACCTCCTTTTGGTGATTTTATTCTACACCAATATGCTGAGTTACACAATCCCTATAAATCCGCACTGCCTTCCGGTAGTCCCCTTTGCATAACGATATGAATAATATTTTTCAGGGAGACAGAAAGTGCATTCATCGGAAATCCATATATTTTCTAATGGCACACCCAAAGAAAGCGCCTGATATTTATTTGCTGTGGGCAAATCAAGACAGTATTTCTCGCCTTTTTTAATTATGTAGTCTTTTGAACTCTTAACTCCTGAAGCGGCGACTGTCCCGATTCTACCCCTCCAATCGATAAGGGGGGGTGCGTCCGTAAATCTTGGACTGTCCCGATAACTCGTCACTTTCTCAACTGCCTCTATAACCTCATGTCCAACATCATAACAACACCATCTTATGCCCGGCCCTATGGCAATCAAAATATCATGCGGCAATGAGTAAAATCCGTCTGCCATTACCTTTATCGCTTTTTTTAAAATTCCGGAGGCAGTCCCGCGCCATCCTGCATGCACAGCTCCTGCAACGCCTTTTTTAGCATCATACAAAAGGATAGGAATGCAGTCTGCCACCTGCACTCCGAGCAAAACGCCTTTTCGGTTTGTAACAACAGCATCTGCTATTTTCGGTTCAAAATCATGGTCAACAATTAGAACTTTATCTGTATGTTTCTGTATAGGAAGATATGCTCCTTCTAACCTGACATTCAGAATTTTAGCAATATCATCTCTTAACCTCTGTCCTTTAAAAATACATTCCATGCCGGATAACTTTGTGGTAAAAAAAGCCTTTACAGGTAGTTTGTCAAAAATATCAGGCGCAGCTATTTTATACAACTTAAACCCCTTATTGTCTGGCATAAAGCATCTGGCAAAAAATTAATAATATCAGACGCTATCAAGGAGTGCTCACCCTTATAATCTGCTGCTATGTCTCCTGCAAGTCCGTGCAAATAAACTCCCGATATAGACGCCTCTACTGGACTTAAACCCTGTCCTAAAAAAGACGAAATAATGCCTGTTAAAACATCACCCGAACCTGCGGTAGCCATTCCAGAATTGCCTGTTATATTTATAAACGCCCTGCCTTCCGGCTCAGAAACAATGGTAGGCGCACCTTTTAAAACAAGATGTGCTCCGGTTTTTTTTGAAAATGAGATTGCTGTGCTTATTCTGTCTCTTTCTATTTTGGTTTGGAGTTCAGAAGTTAGAGCTTTCACCCCCTCCCTCACCCTCCCCCCTCGAGGGGGAGGGAGGGGTGGGGGGGCTGACTTCTGTAAGAGCCTCGCCATTTCACCGGGATGGGGCGTGAGAATTATAGGCGCTTTTGCCTTTCTTAAAAGACCTATTGCCTCTTTAGACATAACCCCCCTTTGCCCCCCCTTGTTAAGGGGGGGATGGGGGGGTGCTATTGAATTTATCCCGTCTGCATCTATTACCAGCGGAATGGCCGATTTCTGAATGAGTTCAGAAATTATTTTCTCTGTATCATCAGAAACACCTATGCCGGGGCCAATGGCAATAACATCAACCTTTTGAGAAGTAAAATTAAAAATCTCATCTACTGCCTCTGATGAAAGCATGCCATTGCCGTCGTCAGGCAGAGGCAAGGTCATCTCTTCGGTAGCCCTGTTTTGAAATACATTGATCAATGATTCCGGAACAGCCAAAGTTACAAGGCCGGAGCCGCTTCTGAGGCACGCCTTTGCGGTCATCAGTGCAGCGCCTGTCTTGCCCTTTGAACCAGCTACAACTAAAACATGCCCGTAATCGCCTTTATGTGAATAAGCATGTCTTCTGGGCAGGTGCGGAACAGTCTGGCTGTCTATTAAGCCGACTTTTATTTTGTTAGATACAATCAACTCTGCTGGAAAACCAATATCTTCAACAAAAAGTCTGCCGCTATATTCTCTGCCTGGATGCAAAAAATGCCCCCTTTTCGGCAAGCCAAAAGTAACAGTATAGTCAGCCTTTACAGCCATTCCCATTACCTCCCCGGTATCTGCCGATATGCCTGAAGGAATGTCAACCGATATAACAGGGGCATCCGATGAATTAATAAGTTCAAATATACGCGCGATATTGCCTTGCACCGGACGTAAAAGGCCGGTTCCAAAAACTGCGTCTATAACAGTAGAGCCGTGCAAGTCTTTAGAAGTCAGGGAATCACGAAATTCAACTGAAACTCCGAACTTTAAAGCCATCTTATATTGCGTCTCGCAATCTGTGCTTAAGGCTTTTTTGTTAGAAAGAATAACAACCCTAACTTTTTTCCCGTGGTTGTGAAACTCCCTTGCTGCAACCAATCCATCGCCGCCGTTATTGCCCCCGCCTGAAAGAACAAGAAACCTCTTTTCAGGATACAGATTTAACGCAATGCGAAACACAGCAAGCCCTGCCCTTTCCATGAGCACAAGACTGCCAATACCATAGTCCTCAATGGTAATTCTGTCAATTTCCCGCATTTCTTGAGCAGTAGCTACTTTCACGGCTTCAGCCCTGTCTGCATGTACCATGGAACCTCTGAAGGCTTCTGAAAACTGCAGAGCTTATAAATATAATCGCTTATCTGCTCGGCAGTAAATGGCCTTACAAGAACACCGCTTAAAATCTTTGATTGAATAAGTCCGACAATCTCCTCTTTTGCAGTCCCCGAAGATGCTATGAAAAGAATTTTTAAAGAAGGCTTATCATTCTTTATCTCCTTTAAAAAATCAATGGTTGACTCATCGCCAATAACAGAATCAAGGATTACCGCACAGCAGTTCTCCACATCTCCAAGAACCATTCCAAGCTGCTTTGTGGTGTCGAGATACCTTACGCTTATCTGCTTTTCAAATTCCCTTAATGCCCAGCTTATGGGATGGACAATGTCTTTTTTTACGCACACCAAAATAGATTTCTTTGTCATTAATGCCTCCGAAAGCGATTAAGTTACTAAGTTAATGAGTTAATGTGGTTTCAATTACTGAATTACTGTATTTTCAAAACGAATGTTCTTTTCCGGGAAACAAGCCTTTTTCTACTTCTTCCTTATACTGCTTTACTGCTTTTAAGGCATCATCCTTGAGATTTGCATATCTTTTAACAAACTTTGGCACAAATCTCTCAAACAGTCCTAATGCATCATGCACAACCAAAATCTGTCCATCACAGTAATGCCCAGCGCCTATGCCGATAGTAGGTATTGCAAGCCCTTCAGTTATCTCCTTGGAAAGTTGAGAAGGAATCGCCTCAAGCACAAGGCTGAATGCGCCGGCCTCCTGAAGGATTTTTACATCCTCTTTAAGCCTCTTTGCTGCCTCTTCTGTTCTGCCCTGCACCTTGTAACCGCCCATCCTGTGAATTGCCTGTGGAGTAAGTCCAATATGTGCCATAACAGGAATTTCTGCCTTTGTCATCGCCTCCACCTTGTCCGCAACTTCCCTTCCGCCTTCTATTTTTACAGCATGTGCGCCTGCTTCCTTGATAAATCTCCCCGCATTTCTTATGGCATCCTCAACACTTATTTGATATGAAAGATAAGGCATATCGCCAATAACCATTGCCCTCTTTGCTGCCCTTGAAACCATTTTTGTGTGGTATATCATCTCATCCATTGTCACTGGAAGTGTATTGCTAATCCCTTGAACAACCATCGCCACTGAATCGCCCACCAAAATTGCATCTATCCCTGCCTCATCAATAATCTCTGCAAAAGGATAGTCATATGCAGTAAGCATTGTGATTTTCTGCCCTTCCTGTTTCATCTTCAAAAAATCATTAATTGTAACTTTCACCTAAAAAACTCCTTTATTATTGTGTGTGAGTATTTGTCATTCCGAACGAATGTGAGGAATCTTTTATTTCATCTATTTCGTCTTCACCCATTCACCTATTATAGCCTTCAGCCTGTCGCCAGCCTTATTCCCTTTAGAATTAGCTGTAAATATCTGCCGCCGTTCCATTCATTTATTATAGGAACAAAAACCGCATCAATCAAGGCATTATCTTCAACTGTATTTAGCATATCGCCGAATTCAAAACCTATGCAGTTCAGCCTGCAGCCATTTTGTTTAAGATGCATTTTTAAGTAATTATTGCCAACAACTTTAGGCTGTAAAACCTCAAGACCCTTTGCTCCAAATAAAGGCTCATCATTGCCGTATCCAAAAGGTTCAAGGCTTGCAACTTCATTTATAAGCCTGAGATTAATCTCAGATATATTGACTTGAGCATCAATATTCAATGCCGGCACAAAGTCTTCCTCTGAAAGCGAATTCAGCACAATACCAGATATTCTTTCCCTAAATCCTTCAATATCCTCTAACTTAAGAGTCATGCCTGCCGCCTGTTTATGACCACCAAACCTTTTAAGAATATCGCTGCACTGTGTAAGTCCTGAGTGTATATCAAAGGGAGGTATGCTCCTTGCGGATCCCTTTGCCACGTCGTTCTCGGCGGAAAGTATAAATGTCGGTCTGTAGTATTTCTCCGCAATCCTCGATGCAATTATACCAACCACACCCGGATGCCAGCCTTCTTTGGCAAGAACAATGGCTCCACTAATTTCAATTTTCTGGAGCATCTCTAACGCCTCATTATAGACAATCTCTTCTGCCTCCTGCCTTTTTACATTTAAATCATTCAGCCATTTAGCCAACTTCTCTGCTTCAGCCTCAGATTTTGTGGTCAAAAGCCTAACAGCATCATTTGCATCAGCAATTCTTCCAGCAGCATTTATCCTCGGTATGAGGACATAATATAAAAGAGATGTTTTAAAAAAGTCAGGTCTTATTCCCGACACATCCTTCAATGCCTTTACACCGATTCTACTGCCTGATTGTATTAACTTAATGCCCTCTTTAATAATAATCCTGTTGTCTCCGATTACAGGAACAACATCAGCAGCAGTTCCGATTGCAGCAAGGTCAAAAAGTTCATGGACATCATTAATATTATTTTCAAAAAGGGCGGTTACGAGCTTGAAAGCCACGCCGGCACCTGATAGCAGTGATGAGTGATGGGTGATGAGTGATGAGTTGAGGAGTTTTGGATTGATAACCGCTATTGCATCAGGAAGTAAATATTGTCCTACTGCTCTGCTCTGCCCCAAAAAATCTTCGATTTTTTGGGGACCCCTGCTCTGCTGCTCTGCTGCTCTAATCATCGGTTCATGATGATCTGTGATTATTACATCTATTCCGAGGGAATCGGCAGTGGAGACAGCATCAAATGAACTAATTCCGCAATCCACAGTGATAATAACCTTTGCGCCTATCTCCTTTGCCTTTTCAATTCCTGCGCTGCTAAATCCATAACCGTGGGCTATTCTATTGGGGATGAAATAATGAACATCAATGCCGATTTTCTTAAGTCCCTCTACCATTATTGCCGTTGCAGTAACGCCGTCTGCATCGTAGTCTCCGTGGACAAGAATCCTTTCTCCTAACCTTTTTGCCTCTCTGATTCTGTCTATGGCGATTTTAATATAAGGCAGTTCAAATGGGTCTGACAGCCTGTTAATGGCAGGATTAAGAAAGGCGTGAAGATGGTCAGGTGTTTTGATTCCCCTGTTTATCAATACCTGTGCAAATGCTGGGGATACAGAAGCAATCCTTGAAATATAATCAACATACTCAGGGTTGGTTCTATTTACCAACCACTTTTTCATTCTTACCTCTTTTTCCAAAAAAGCATGACAACAGGACTTGCAATAAATATAGAAGAAAATGTTCCTACAATAACACCGAGCATTATAGCAAAGGCAAAGTCATGCAAAACTTCTCCTCCGAAAAAAAACAAAGCAGAGGCTGCAAAAAAAAGAACCAGCGAAGTTATTATTGTGCGTGGAAGGACTTCATTAATGCTTTTGTTAAAAATAACCGCTATAGGCTTATTAAGCATTAGCTTAATATTCTCCCTGACCCTGTCAAATACTACCACCGTGTCAGTAAGAGAATATCCTGCAATAGTAAGGAGAGCGCTCACAAAAACAAGGTTTATTTCCCTATTCATTAAATAAAATATACCAAGCACAGCAAAAACATCATGCACTATTGCAACAATAGCCCCTACTCCAAACTTAAACTGAAATCTCCATGCAATATATATCAATAGTCCTACAGTTGCTATGATTACAGCCCATATAGCGTCATGCTTTAACTTGGCACTAATTCTGGGGCCTATTTCGGTTACCGATTCAATAATAGGTTTTTTATCAGCGAAGTTTTGTGCGAGTATTTCCTCTATTTTTTTAGAAAAGCCGCCTAAAACATCTTCCTGTTTTTTAACTTTTATCAGCACATTGTTTCCGGCAGGCAAATCCTGCAAATCAAAATCTCTGAGCCCGCCAGCATCAAGTGCATCTCTTATCTCCTGAAGCGCTACCGCCTCTGCAAACTGCACTTGAACAGATGTGCCTCCTGCAAAATCAACACCCAGATTTGCTCTTCCAAATGCTATTTGAATAGCCGCTATAATGCCGAGCGCTACAAATATGCCGGATATAAGATAAGTGTATTTCTGCTTGCCAATAAAATCTATATTTGTATTTTTCAGTAACTCAATCATATGCTTAACCTCTTTACATCCTTTCTAGAGTAGATAATATCAAAAACGGTCTTTGTGCCTACAAGCGCTGTAAAAAGGTTTATAGCAGTACCAACACCAAGTGTAACTGCAAAGCCCTTTATAGGTCCAGTGCCAAAGTGAAACAACACTGCTGCCGTTATTAAAACCGTCACATTGCCGTCAAAGATTGTCCAAAATGCCTTTTTATACCCGCCTTCTATAGCTGCCTTTGGTGTTTTACCTACTCGCAATTCCTCTCTAATTCTTTCATACATAATGACATTGGCATCAACAGCCATGCCTATGGCAAGTATTATGCCGGCTATGCCCGGCAGTGTAAGTGTTGCATTAAGAGACGCCATAAATCCAAGCAGCAATATTATATTAAGTACAAGTGCGAAATTAGCCACAACTCCGGCAAGCCTGTAATAAAAAGTCATAAAAATAACTACTAAAAGTGTGGCTACAATAGCAGCTATTCTACCTGCCTCAATAGAATCTCTTCCAAGTGATGGGCCAACAGTAACATTCTTGATCATCTCAACAGGCGCAGGCAGCGAGCCTGCCCTCAGCACAATTGCAAGGTCGCTTGCTTCATACATTGTAAAATCTCCTGTTATCTGCGCGCTGCCGCCACCTATCCTCTCACGGATAACCGGAGCGGAATATACATTATCATCAAGTATGATAGCAAGCCTCTTTTGAATATTTTTTGCAGTAATGTCTTCAAATATCCCTGCCCCCATTCTGTCAAAGGTAATAGAGACATATGGCTCCATAAACCTGTCGTCAATGCTGACCCGAGCCTCTGTAAGTAAATCACCTGTAAGCAGCGCCTCCTTTTTAATAAGAAATGGTCTCAGTGTAACAATGCCCCTGTCTGTAACCCTTTGAAAGAGTATCTCCCTATCGGTCGGAATTTTATTGCCAAACTCACTCAAAAACTTTTCTTTTTCTTCTGACAAGACAAACGAGGGTAGTTCAGCAGCCAAAGGAGATTCATCATCAACAAGCTTAAACTCAAGCACTGCTGTTTTGCCTATTATCTCAATAGCCCTTCTCGGGTCTTTTACGCCCGGAAGCTGAACGACTATCTTATCTTCTGCCTCTCTGTATATAGCAGGCTCTGCCACCCCAAGCTGGTCTATCCTGTTTCTTATAACTTCTAAAACCTGTTTCACAGAGGATTCTTTAATTTTATCAGCTTCTATTGGGGCAATCGTATATATAAGTTCATCCCCGCTTTTTATGAGATTAAGTTTTCTATAAGAGTCTTCCACTGCCCTTCTAACATCGCCTGTAACTGGCGTTACTATTATAAGCAGGCCGTCTCTCCTTGCAGAGGCATCAATCTTTTTGTTTTCAAATAATCTGTTTAAAGATGAAACAATTCTATCAGTAGTTATCTCTAATGCCTTGTCTCCTTGTACTTCAAAAACAAGATGCGCCCCGCCATACAAGTCTAATCCCATAACCATTCCTTTAGATGGCATATTTTGCTGCCACCACAATGGCATTTTTTCAAAAAGCGACGTGTTTGGAAGGAAAAAAACTATAGAAAGAATTGCAGTCAAGGCAATAAGACTTGCTCGCCACAATATATTTTTTTTCATCTTCATTTATTCGATAGTCTCCTGCTAAATTAGGTAATAGGTCAAAACCTATTACCTATTACCTCGTCTTTTATTAGTCTTCATCAGCCGTAGATCTTACGGCAGCAATATAGCCTTTGCCAAATTTTACCTTAACATTATCCGCTATCTTAAGAACAACTGTCTTGTCAGTGACGCTTTCAACAAGTCCGTAGATACCGCCTCCAGTTATTACCTTATCTCCTCTTTTGATGCTCTCAAGCATCTGCCTGTGTTCCTTCGCCCTTTTCTGCTGGGGTCTTATGAGGAGAAAATAAAAGATTACAAAAATAAGAATCAGAGGAGCCAAGCTCACAAGCAATTCTGCTGCTCCGCCCTGCCCCCCTGGAGCAGGTCCCATAGCATAAGCATCTGTAGCTAAACTAAAAAAATTCATTCAACACCTCCAAGTTAATTCATAATTCATAATTCATAGTTCATAACTCAAAGCGTCAAAGTGTCATAGTTTTTTTACTTTAACACTATTTCAATGAGATATAAACTACTAATTATTTATATGATAACAACCTTGCATGAAAAATCTCAAGACCTTCTATAGGTAAGCCAATTCCTTTAGATATTGTTGAAACAAATCAAGACCTCTTTTATGCTTATCTGTAAAATTATAGTCAATCCTCTTCCAATAAGAAACTATATCATCTTCTGACATAAATGACCTCACAGGTGGATATTTTGCAATTTGGGTTAAATTTTTTAAAGCAACATCTCTTGCCATATTTAAATCATTTATAAATTTACTCAATAAATCTGCTTTGCTTTTTTCTAAATTTTTTTTCGCTATCCATAATGCAAAAACAAAAGGCAGGCCGGTTATGTTATACCAAACCTCTCCGAGATCATAAGTTAATAACGAGTAAGGAGTAGCGAGTAACGAGTTTTTGCTGTATTTAAGCGCCTCATCGCCGATTAACAAGAATGCTTCTGCATCCGAATCTTCAGGGGCTTGTGATGCCTGCAATTTACACTGAATACCGTAAAATTTCTTAAGTATAATATCGAGCAAGGCAACGGATGTCTCTGACTGGGAAGAGACATAAATAACGCTGTTATGCAATTCCTCAATCTTTTTCTTACTGAAGAGAAGGATGCTTCCAATTTGGCCCTTACAACTTATAGAATGACCGCCAATAATCTGATAAATAATCTGATAAAAAGACGGGTTCCTCAAATACTCTATTGATGAAGAAGGGCTTACATCTATTATGTTATTCCTGATCATTTTATTAAGCGCTGATGGGACGCCTTTTACAAATTCATACGATGAGCAGTCGCACTCTTTTTGAAGTGTATAAAATATAGGAAATAAATTAGCATATGGTATTTTGCCTATTTTGAGTTTATTGGTCATTGGTCATCAACCATTGGTCATTGGTCATTTTCTATTGACTGTTGACCGTCTTTCTATCCTTTCACTACTCCCAGTGGCCTGAGCCTCGCAACTTTTTTTGAAATACCTGCATTATGTGTAACATCAACTACATTTGATATATCTTTATACGCCTCTGGCATCTCCTCTGCAAGAGTTCCCCTGCCCGCTGACCTTACTATTATCCCCATATCTTCCATTTCACGCCATATAGAGCGTCCTTTTGCCTGTCTTATAGCCTGATGCCTCGACATTACCCTGCCGGCACCATGGCATGTTGAACCAAAAGTTTCGGCCATTGCCTTTTCGGTGCCGAGCAGCACAAAAGAAGCCCTGCCCATATCACCGGGAATTAAGACAGGCTGTCCTATGCGCTTATATATATCCGGCAATTCAGGATGTCCGGGCGGAAACGCCCTTGTAGCACCCTTTCTATGGACTATCAACTTCATCTTTTTGCCTCTAACTGTGTGTTCTTCTATTTTTGCTATATTATGCGCTACATCATAAATAAGACTTATGCCCAAATCCCGCGGGGATGCCATAAAAACCCTCTGAAACGTTTCCCGTATCCAGTGTGTTATGCACTGCCTGTTTGCCCATGCATAATTTGCAGCAGCCCTCATAGCGGCAAGATAATCCTGCGCTTCAGGACTATTAAACGGGGCACATGCTAATTCTTTGTCAGGCAGGTCTATCCTGTATTTTACAGCAGCCTTTTCCATAACTTCTAAAAAGTCAGTGCATACCTGATGCCCAAACCCTCTGGAGCCTGTATGTATCATTATGGTAATCTGTCCGTGAAAGAGGCCCATTTCATCTGCTGCATTTTTATCGTATATTTCATCTACATGCTGAATTTCAAGAAAATGATTGCCAGAGCCTAAAGTCCCCTGCTGCGCCCTGCCCCTTTCATATGCCTTCTGACTAATAACATCTGGATTTGCTCCTTCTATACATCCGCCAGACTCTATTCTTTCAAGGTCTGATACTGCTCCATAGCCCCGCTCCACAGCCCAGCGCGCACCATTGAGCAGGAGTTTCCTCTCATCTTCTCCTGTAAGACGGATTTTTCCTTTAGAACCCACTCCGGCAGGTATCTCATTATAAAGAATCTCCACGAGATCCTTTATCCTCGGAATAACCTCTTCCTTTACAAGATTACTCCTGAGGAGGCGGACGCCTCAATTTATATCGTAACCGACTCCTCCCGGAGATATTATGCCTTCTTTAAGGTCAAAGGCAGCAACTCCTCCGATAGCAAAACCATAACCTGTATGAATGTCCGGCATTGCCATAGAAGGGCCGATAATTCCAGGCAGGGTTGCGACATTCGCCACCTGCTCAATAGAGCCTGACTCAAGGGTATTCTCCAGCACAGAATCCACGAAAATAATGCCGTTTGTCCGCATCCCTAACTTATAGTCCTTCGGAATCTCTAACCTATTTTCGTCTATCCTCTTAAGCCTCTCGATTGACATAACACACCTCCTCTAAATATCAAATACTACCTCTACTTCACATTTATCATTTATCTTCTGAACCCTGATATTATGATAGGTTGCTGCCTTTACAAGCAGTCTCCTTTCATGCCTGTCTGGATCAAACTCTTCTCCCCGAACCTTTGCTTTAATATAATATGCTGAATGCTGAAGACTAAAAAAATCCATCTCTATTCTTTTGCCTACAAAGCCATAGGTATCAAACCTGAATATCAATTCATTCAGGTATGCTACAAGCAGCCCCTCTGAAGAATCCCCCTTTGCCTCTATTTCAATATCCTGCCCTTCTTTAATTTTATCTAAATCAGTAATCAGGCTGTACATGCCGATTCCTGCATTTACAAACGCATCTTCGCATTTATCTCCATAAGCCCTTATGCCCGCATCACCCGATATGTCCAGAATTTCGAATTTCATACTTTAATAATACCATAATCCCGCTATCCGTTTATTAACTACAGTAACGAGTTACAAGTAAAGTGTCAGAGTGTCAAAGACTCTGATACTCTGACACTTTACTTGTAACTCGTTACCCGTCACTGTCTTTTTATGCCTGTTTTGCTGCCAAATGTAAAACAGTAAATCATAAATAGTGTATACTAATTATCATGAAAGTGCTGATTGCTAAAAATGCGCAAGATGCAAAGGAGATTTGCAATATATTAAAAGACGAGGGATATGAGTGCGCAATTGTAGAAAAAAGCCTTGAAATCATCGATAGGGTTTATACCGAACTTCCAAACCTTATTATCCTCGACTTAAGACTTTCACATCCCTCCGGACTTGCAATACTCAAAAAACTTAAATCAGCGCCATCTACGAGAGATATTCCTATTATCCTGAGCGCATCTGCCCGATACACAAAAAGACTTGCCAGAGGGTATGAACTCGGCGCATTTGATTATATCTGTAAACCTTATTTCAAAGAAGAAATCCTTGCGCGGGTCAGAAACATCACATGCACAAACTCACGTGTGGCTGAACTGGAACAGCTTTTAGACAGGGATTATCTAACAGGTCTTTACAATCGTAGATTTTTTATGGAGAGATTTGTTGAGGAGCTTGCATGGTCTAAAAGATATCATGAGCCTCTTTCTGTTTTTATGCTCGATATAGACTATTTTAAAAAGGTTAACGATACTTACGGGCACGAATGCGGAGATGAGATATTAAAGCAAATTGCAAAGACATTAACATCCTCGCTCAGAACCGAAGACATTGTAGCAAGATACGGTGGAGAGGAGTTCATTGTTCTTTTATCAAATACAAATGCTGACGGAGCCATAACAGCCGCTGAAAAGCTGCGATCCGCTGTAGAGCAAAGAGACTTCTGCTACACTGATATTCATCTTCGCTTAACAATCAGTATAGGGGTCACTACTGCCTATGACCGCGGAGGTGAATTATCAATTGATGACATTATCGGCCGAGCTGACAATGCGCTTTATGCTGCAAAAAAAGGCAGCAGGAACAGGGTCGTTTTTTTATAGCTACACAGAAAAAGATTAATATGGAACAAACCTTTACCCAAACCGCAATTGAACAGATATATGAGGAGAAGTTTTATGCAGCTACAAATGTGCAATTGTTATGGCGGGGACAGGAATCTTTTGACACCATCTTTAATGCCGTAAAAAATGCCCAAAAAATAATCTGCCTCCAATTTTATATTTTCAAAAATGATAAAACAGGCGCTGCCATGTCAGAACTGCTCCAGCAAAAAAGCAAGGAAGGAGTAAAGGTGTATGTCTTATACGATCACTTCGGATCTGGATTTTTCCGAACTCCTAAGAAGTTTTGGGAAGATATGAAAAAGGCAGGCATAAAAGTAAGGGCTTCACGACCGTTTAAATGGACAACACCTTTTCATTATATCCACAGAGACCACAAAAAATTAATAGTAATTGATTTTAAAAATGCATTTACTGGCGGCTTAAATATAGCTGATGAATACAGCGGTTTTCATTTGCGGTTAAGAGGAAAAAGCTGGCGTGACACAGGCATAATGATTGAAGGGCCAATTGCTTATGAGCTCTTTAAAGTATTCATAAAAGCATGGCACCTATGGGGAGGAGAGCCAATAGAAATTTCAAAATTCAAAATTCAAAATTCAAAATTAAATGATGACATCCTCACAATTCCAATCTTTGTAAGTTCTGCAAAGGGAAGAAGAAGGATGAGGAGGCTCTTGTATTACAGCATTAATCGCTCAAAAAGAAGCATTTCGCTTACTGTAGCATACTTTGTCCCAAGCAAAAGAATGATAGAGACATTAGGTGAGGCAGTAAAACGAGGGGTTAGAGTAAGACTTCTTGTGCCTGGTAAAAGCGATCTCCCTATTGTATCATACGCGGGCAGGGCGTTTTTTTCGACACTTCTTAAAGCAGGTGTTGAGATATATACATATAATGGGGAAATCCTCCATGCAAAATCATACATATTTGACGATTGTTGGAGCATAATAGGCTCTACAAACCTTGATTTTCAGTCCTTTAGATATAATGATGAGGGCAATATAGGAATTCTCAATACCTCTTTTGCTTTAAAAATGAAAGAGGTTTTTGAAGAAGACATCCTTCATTCTGTCAAAATAAGCAAAGACAATTGGGACAAACGGCCTACTTCTCAGAAACTTAAGGAAAAATTCTTCTCGCTGTTCAAGAGACGACTTTAAAGCTTAATTCGTTAACAATTGAGGCTCTTGCAAAAGTCATAAAAGAGCAAAAATGTCATTCCGAACGAAGTGGGGAATCTTTTAAAATCAATGTGTTTTAAGACCCCTCGCTTTGCTCGGGGTGACAAAATGGGGACTTTTGCAAGAGCCTCAATAATTTTATTTTTATTTATCTTGGTATCCTTTTGCCTGCAAGTTGTATTCTTATGGAAGCCCTTTCAAGCGATGCAGCAGCTCTCGTAAAATCTATTTTTTCGGCTTCTTTGAGCCTTTCTTCTGCCCGTTTTTTAGCAGCAATTGCTCTTTCAACATCAATGTCTTCAGATTTCTCTGCACTGTCTGCAAGTATTATTACCCTATCGGATAAAACCTCTGCATAGCCTGAATTTACAAATATATACCCTATATCTTTGCCTTTTTTGTATGTAAGCATTCCAATTTTGAGGATAGTAATAAACGGAACATGACCAGAAAGTACACCGAACTCACCTTCTGTGCTGGTTGCAGTAATTTCATCAACATCTTCTGTAAAAACAAGACCGTATGGTGTAACTATTTCTAATCTTAATTTACCTTCCATTTCCTATCCTTAATTTGAAATTTAAAATTTGAAATTAATGTTATCTGCTCCAGCCTAATTTTTTAGCCTTTTCTTCTGCCTCTTCAATTGTTCCTACCATATAAAAGGCCTGCTCCGGCATATCATCATACTGGCCGTCGGCTATCGCCTTAAAACCTTTAATAGTATCATCAAGTTTTACATATTTGCCGGGAGTGCCAGTAAATACCTCTGCAACACTGAACGGCTGGCTTAAGAGTCTCTGTATTTTTCTCGCTCTTGCAACAGTAAGCTTGTCGTCTTCAGAAAGTTCTTCCATGCCGAGTATTGCAATAATATCCTGCAATTCCTTATACCGCTGAAGTATTGATTGCACTTTTCTTGCAACATCGTAATGTTCTTCACCAATTATTCTGGGGTCAAGCGCACGAGATGTGGAATCAAGCGGGTCAACCGCAGGATATATACCGAGCTCTGCAATCTGTCTTGAGAGAACAACTGTTCCGTCAAGATGCGTAAATACAGTTGCAACAGCAGGGTCTGTAAGGTCGTCAGCAGGAACATATATGGCCTGCATAGAAGTAATAGAGCCTTTCTTTGTTGTTGTAATCCTCTCCTGAAGCTGTCCCATGTCTGTGCCGAGGTTTGGCTGATAACCGACTGCTGAAGGCATTCTGCCGAGTAATGCCGACACTTCCGAGCCTGCAAGCGTATATCTGAATATATTGTCGATAAATATAAGAACATCCTGTCCCTGATCCCTGAAATATTCAGATGCAGTAAGTGCTGTAAGACCGACTCTCAATCTTGCTCCAGGGGGTTCGTTCATCTGGCCATATATAAGAGCAACATTACTCAAAACACCTGATTCCTTCATTTCCCTGTAAAGGTCATTGCCTTCTCTTGTCCTTTCACCCACACCTGCAAAAACAGAAACCCCACCGTGTTTCATTGCTATATTATGTATCATTTCCATGATAACAACCGTTTTTCCAACACCGGCACCGCCAAACATCCCCATCTTTCCGCCTCTAACAAATGGAACGAGAAGGTCAAAAACCTTAACGCCTGTCTCAAAGACCTGTGATACCGGCTCCTGTTCGGCAAAATCAGGCGCGGGTCTGTGAATAGGCCATCTCTCATCTGACTGAATCGGACCGAGCTTGTCATATGGATCGCCGATAACATTCATAATCCTTCCGAGTGTAGCCTTGCCTACCGGAACTTCTATAGGCTTTTCGGTATCAATAACCTTCATTCCCCTGACAACACCATCAGTGGTCTGCATGGCAATGGCACGCACTTTGTTTTCACCGAGATGGGATGCCACCTCAAGCGTGATATTAAGTGCCGGAACTTCCTTTTCAGAATTGCCGGGAGATTCTATTTTTAAGGCATTAAGTATCGGTGGAAGTTCTCTATCAAACTCTACATCAACTACTGCGCCGATAACCTGACTTACTCTTCCTTCATTCATTTCTTACGACCTCCTCTTTAATTCGTTATTCGTTATTAGTTATTCGTTAATTCCTATACTAATACAAACGCATTAAGTAAGTTGACATAACCATTTGTAAATCGTCATTCCCGCTTGTCGGGAATCCTTCTTAGAAAAAAGATTCTGGACAAGCCAGAATGACAGAATATGTAACATTACTTATTTCGTTTACTTTAATAACTAATAACTTTTCACTGTTTTAATGCCTCAACACCGCCGACTATATCCATCAGTTCCTTCGTAATGTTTGCCTGTCTTGCCTTATTGTACTGCGATGTAAGAGATGCAATCATGTCATTGGCAGCTTTTGTAGCATTTTCCATCGCAGTCATCCTTGCTGCTTCTTCAGACGCCTGTGACTCAAGCAATGCCCTGAATATCTGTATCTCAATATTTTTAGGCAGTAACATATCAAATATAGCCTGCTGTGAAGGCTCATAAAGAAACTCGGCCCCCGCTTCCTCTGCTTCTATTGAAAAAAGCGGCAGCAAGCGGGTGACCGAAACTCTCTGAACAAGCGCTGACCTGAACTCATTGTATACAAGCATTACTTCGTCAAATTCTTCATTTATATAATTTTCTATTATATCCTTTGCAATCTCCTGTGCATTAGAATATAAAATATTTCCGGAAAGACCTGTCCATGATTTCCTTAAAGCCAATCCCCTTCTTTTAAACAAATCGCTGCCCTTTTTTCCGATTGCATTAATACTTATTTCCAGTCCCTCTGACTGTATTTCCCTGATAAGCCTGGTAGCCGCCCTCATCACATTCGTATTAAATGCTCCGCATAGCCCCCTGTCACTGGTAAAAACTACAATTCCCACCCTATGCTTCGGTCTCACTTCAAACAGCGGATGTCCTCTATCAACCACTCCTGTAAGAGTGGCTACAACAGAGTTCATTTTATGAGCATATGGTCTGAGCTCAAGCATCCTCGTTTGTGATTTTCTAAGCTTAGCAGCAGCAACCATTTTCATAGCCTTTGTAATCTGTTTTGTGCTTTTAACAGAAACAATTTTTCTTTTAATTTGTTTTAAGCCCGGCATCTACTTACCTCAAACATTTGGGTTATTACTTATTTACTAAACTACGAATATTTTTTTAAACTCTCCGATTGCTGAAGTCAATTTCTCTTTCATAGCGTCATCAATGATCTTTTTGTCTTTGAGTTCGTTTTTAATATCAGCCTTCCTGTCTCTCATGAAATTCAGAAATTCAGCTTCAAATTTCTTTATCGCCTCTACTGGAATGTCATCCAGATGTCCTTGAGTTCCTGCAAAAAGAAGCATTATTTGATCTTCTACCGAAAGCGGAACATACTGATCCTGTTTAAGCAGTTCAACCATTCTTTTGCCCCTTTCTATCTGGGCCATTGTAGCCTTGTCAAGATCAGCGCCAAAAGCGGCAAACGCTGCAAGCTCCCTGAACTGTGCAAGGTCAAGCCTAAGCGTTCCGGCAACCTGTTTCATTGCCTTTGTTTGGGCTGCGCCGCCGACACGGCTAACAGAGAGTCCGACATTAACCGCTGGTCTTACACCTGCATAAAAAAGGTCGGGTTCAAGATATATCTGCCCGTCAGTAATGGAAATAACATTGGTCGGTATATATGCAGAAACATCACCTGCCTGTGTTTCTATTATCGGCAAAGCGGTCAATGACCCTCCTCCAAGTTCATCGCTCAATTTTGACGCTCTTTCCAGCAGCCTTGAGTGGAGATAAAAGACATCACCGGGATATGCCTCACGTCCCGGGGGACGCCGCAGAAGCAACGAAAGCTGTCTGTAAGAAGTAGCCTGTTTGCTCAAATCATCGTATATTATTAATGCATGTTTCCCGCTGTCCCTAAAATACTCTCCAATCGCACATCCGGTATAAGGAGCGATGTACTGAAGCGGCGCTGGCTCGCTTGCTGTGGCCGACACTACAATTGTATGTTCCATCGCGCCGTATTCTTCAAGGGTTTTGACAACACGGGCAACGCTGGCCCTCTTCTGACCGACAGCAACATATATACAAATAACATCTCCACCCTTCTGGTTGATTATAGCGTCTATTGCAATAGCTGTCTTGCCAGTCTGTCGGTCGCCGATAATAAGCTCTCTCTGCCCCCTGCCTATAGGGATCATGGAATCTATAGCCTTTATTCCAGTCTGAAGAGGATCTCTGACAGGCTGCCTGTCAATAATTCCGGGAGCCACGACATCCACTATCCGCGTTGTTTTTACATTTATAGGTCCTTTACCGTCTATAGGCAGTCCAATAGCATTTACAACCCTGCCTACCATCTCTTCGCCAACAGGAACAGACATGACCTTTCCTGTCCTTTTAACCACATCCCCTTCTTTAATAAGGGTGTCTTCGCCAAATAAAACTGCACCGACAATGGTATCTTCAAGATTAAGCGCCATTCCATATACATTATTAGAAAACTCAAGAAGTTCCGATGCCATACAATTATCCAAACCATAAATCCTTGCTATACCGTCGCCAACGCTTGTGACAATGCCCACTTCGCTGACATCGACGCGCTTCTCAAAGTCTGTTATCTGCTTTTTCAGGTGCTCACTAATCTCTTCAACCTTGATTTCCATTTTTTCCACCCCTCTTATGTAACTTATTGACTTAATAACTTATCTTTTAAAAGCCCTAGCTGGCCTTTTATGCTGCTGTCATACATAGTACTGCCAACCTGTATCTTTATACCCCCTAAGAGAGACGGATCCATAATGAACTGGAGGTCAATTTCTCGTCCGGTAACATGCTTTAAGGATTCCTTTAATTTGTCCTCATGCTCTTTGCTTATCTCAAGCGGGGCAGTGACAATGCCTTTTACCTTTTTATTCATTTCAAGATACATTCCTGCAATCGCACTGACAATTTCAGGCATAGCAATCATAATCTTTACACCCGATAGATATTTAAGATAAGCCGAGACCCTATCAGAAATGCCTATCTTCTGCACAAGATAATCAATGGATTTCTCTTTTTCTTCTTTATTAAAGGCAGGGCTAACCATAAGGTTTCTAAAATTCTTGTCCTTCTCAATGAGACTGGAAATTACTCGTAATTGCTCTATTGTCTGCGGAATCTCTTCAGCCTTGATAGCATTCAGAAATTGCCTGGCATATCTTTTTACATTTTTAATTTTTTTCAATTTCTACCCTCTGTGTTCACCTTTTTGTTATTAGTTATTCAAGCAACGAATAACTAATAACGAGTTTACACTTAATTCTTTGCGCTTATCAGCTTTAAAGACTCCTGAAAGAGTTTCTCATGGTCATCCTTTGTCATCTTTACCCTTATCTTTTCTTCTGCAAGCTCCATAGCAGCTTCTACAGCTTCTGACTTGATTACCTCTTTTGCGCGCTTGACTTCATAGTCAATGTTGGTTTTTGCCTGCTTAAGTATCTTTACTTTAAGTCTTTCTCCTTCTTCTATCAGTCTTTCCTTTTCTCTTTCTCCTGAACTTTTTGCAAATGATATAATATCTTCCACTTCCTTGTCTTTAAGTTTAAGCCTTTCTTCAACTTCTGCAAATGCCTTCTGTGCAAGCTCTTTTGCCTCCTGTGCCTCTCTGATACTTTTCTCTATGAGTTCTTTTCTTTGCTGAAGATATGTTTTTAGCGGTTTTCTAAGAAATACAACAAGTATTAATGCAAATATAGCAAAATTAGCTATCTGCCAAAACCAGTATTTAAAGCCATATTCTTTTTCCGCTTCTGCGGCAAAAGCAACATCAGCAAATAGCACGAAGCAAACAACAAACAATAAATTTGAAATTTGAAACTTGTCCCCGAAGTTCTTAATCGGGGATTTGAAATTTGAAATTTTTCTCATGCCTTCACCAGCTTATTCACTATGCCTTCTGAAAACTTCTCTATGTCAGCCCTTAATACAGCTCTTGCCTTTTCAACTTCTGCCCGGAGTTCCTGTCTTGCCTTTTCTGTCATCTCTGTAACTTCTGCCTCTGCACCTAAAAGAATTTCTTTATGTTTCATAGCGCCCTCTTCCTTTAGCGAATCAAAACTCTTTTTAGCCTTATTTTTTGCTAACAAGAGTTCAGCATTCATTCGTGCCACTGCTTCGTCTTTACTGACAACCATTTTCTTTGCATCATCAAGAGCGCTGTTTATAATGGTTTGTCTTTCTTTTAATACATTTGCAATAGGCTTAAAGAATATAGCTTTAAGGACAAAAAACAAAATTAAAAAATTTGCAACAAGAACAAAAAACCAATTGTTGAACTCTAACATATATTATCTACCTTTCTTTGGCGCCTCATCTATATCAGAAAGTTTAATAAAAAAATGAATGCTGGAAAGAACATTACCATACACACTCTTTTTTGTCAATAATCCGCATGATTATAATTTTTTATAGTTAATTAGTTTAAAGTTATAACTTTAAATACTTAAGACATCTGCTCCTGCTCTGCTTTACTTCTAAAAGCCTCTTTACGCAATGGCTTATTTCCACCGCGGCTTTATTAATTTCATCCAAAGAATTATCTTTCCCAACGCTCAATCTTAATGCCGATAAAGCATCATCGTCTGACAATCCCATTGCTTTTAAAACAGCCGATGGTCTCCTGATGCCTGAATGGCAGGCTGAACCTGCAGATAGCGCTACCTTATCGTTAAGTTCTGAAACGACTTCTTCTCCGATAATGCCGCTTATGGAAATATTTAATGTATTTGGAAGTCTCGGTGCATTATATCCATTAAGTTTAATATCAATCTCTCTTTTTAGTATTGAAAAAAGCTCATCCCTAAGTTTCATCGTATGAATAAATCTTAAAGGCATATCACGCGCAGCAATTTCGCATGCCTTTCCTAAACCCACAATTCCTATAACATTCTCCGTGCCAGGACGTATGCCCCTTTCATGTTCTCCGCCAAACATTAACGGCATTAAATCCACGCCATTTTTCAAATACAATGCCCCAATACCTTTAGGTCCGTAAAACTTATGTGATACAACAGTCAGCATATCTGCCATCAGTCCGTCAACCTTAACATCCATTTTCCCTATGCTTTGAGCAGTATCGGAGTGAAATATTATGCCTTTTTCACGGGCTATCCTTCCAATCTCTAATATAGGCTGCAATATCCCTGTTTCATTATTTGAATGCATAATTGTTATGAGAATCGTATCTTTTCTAATTGCTTTTTTGACATCATCTGGTTCAATAACTCCATCGGAATTCACAGAGATATATGTTGCCTCAAAACCCTTCATTTCAAGCCATTTAACAGGATTTAAAACAGATGGATGTTCAATTACAGATGTTATTATGTGTCCTTTTTTATGCCTATATGCAGTGCCGATTATGGCAATATTATTTGATTCAGTTCCACCTGAGGTGAATATTACTTCTTCTGCATTGATGCCTATAAGTCTGGCGACCTGTATTCTTGCATCATTTATCAGAGTCTTTGCTGCCTTACCGATGCTGTGATTGCTTGAAGGATTGCCAAAAAAATCAAGGGCATCAACCATTGCCTTCTTTACTTCTTCATCAACCGGAGTTGTTGCATTATGATCAAGGTATATCATTGAGATATAATATCACCATATCGCAGAATTTTGGCAATTATTTGATATATAAATTTGCTAAACTATAGCCAAACTATAGTTAGTTAAATACCATGAGCTATGGACTAATATATGCACCTGACATCGCTTTTTAATTATTACAGGGTCGGTCGTTTTGTCTTTGCGCTGGCATTGCTTATATCATTGCAGATAGCCGGACTGCCTTTTGCCGCTCCGAACTTGATGTTCGTAATTTCTGTTTACAGCTTTATAGCCCTCCTTGGGCTCATCTTCTTGCCAAAAATTAATTACTTTGATTTTCTTTTAGATATTGTGTTTATATCAGCAATAATTCATGCAGGTATTGGTGATTATTCATATCTGACACTGCTTTATCTTTTTCCTATATTTTTTGCATCGGTGCTGATAAAGACTAAAAAGATATTTGTATTTCCTATTATATCTGCTTTACTTTACGGAATTATTTATTATGCAAATATCTCACTTTATAGCGGCACATTTTATGCGGAAGGCATACTGAACATTTCGCTGCACTTACTTTCTTTTTCTTTAATAGCCCTCGCTGGAGACAATCTTAAAGAAAGAATGGAAAATCAGGAAAGACATATTAAATATCTTGAAGACGAAAGAATAAAAATACAGGGATATGAGCGGCTTTATAGGGTGAGTGCGGACTTGGCGCATGAATTGCGTAATCCTCTATCATCTATCTCAGCAGCAGTTCAGTTTTTAAAGGAAGGCAAAAATGATAAGGAGTTTATTGATATGCTTGACACAGAAACTAAACGGCTCACAAATCTTGTCAATGACTTCCTGCTTTTTTCCCGCCCGGCAGATGCGCCAAAAGAAGAAGTAAATTTATCAGAGACTTTAACATCTTTGATTAGCCACTATAGAATAGAAGAGTCCAGCAATAAAAAAATAACCTTTCATGCAACAAGCAATGCGTCTATCATTGCTAATAGGACATTTCTTGAAATTGCACTCAGCAATATTATTAAAAATGCTATTGAAGCTGCGGCATCAGAGGTAAGGGTATCATTAAAAATCAAAAGTCACAAGTCAATGGTCAATAGTCAAGTATCAGAGAAAAATCTAAATGCCAATCAATGCATAATAGAAATAGAGGATAACGGCACAGGCGTGGATGAGAATATAAAAGACAAAATTTTTGAGCCTTTTTTTACAACAAAAAAAAGCGGCACAGGATTAGGGCTGGCAATTGCTTATAGGATAATAACGGGTTTTGGTGGAAATATCTTTGTTGACAGGTCTTCTTTTGGAGGGGCAAGGTTTACAATTATGTTTTAGGAGGTCTTATGCGTGCATTGGTTGTTGATGATGAACAAAATATCAGAAAGGTGTTAAATGCTTTGCTGTCTGAAAACGATTTTGAAGTCCATGAGGCAGCAGGTGTCCATGACGCAGGCAAAATCATAAATGAATACTATTTCGATATAGCTGTTGTTGACCTGCGCCTTTCTGACGGCTCGGGCATAGATATACTCAAGGCAGTTAAAGAGCAGAGCCCGGATACCGTAGTATTGATAATTACTGCATTTGCATCTACAGAAACAGCAATAGCCGCTATGAAATTAGGGGCATATGATTACATCACAAAGCCTTTTAATATTGATGAGATAAGAATAGTTGTCAAAAACATAAAGGAAAAAATAGCTCTCCAAAAAAGGGTAAATGAGCTTGAGCAGTATGCCGATGCCTACCGGAATATAGTAGGAAAATCAGAGGCGATGCATCGCATGTTTCACATTATTAAAAAGATAGCGCCGTTTGACACAAGTGTGATTATAACAGGCGAAAGCGGCACAGGAAAAGAGCTTGTTGCAAAGGCGATACACGAAACGAGCAGAAGGGCAAATAAACCGTTTATGGTCATAAACTGCGCAAGCCTGCCAGCCGAACTCCTTGAAAGCGAATTGTTCGGCTACACAAAAGGCGCTTTTACCGGAGCATATGCGTCAAAGAGGGGCTTAATAGAAGAGGCAAACAGCGGAACCCTGTTTTTAGATGAGATAGGAGAAATGCCCCTTTCGCTTCAGGCAAAGATGCTGAGGTTTTTAGAAGACAAAAAGATACGTCCGATAGGCAGCAGCAGTGAAATAGATGTTGATGTAAGAATAGTGTCTGCTACCAACAAAGACCTGACCGGAATGCTTGAGAAAGGTGACTTCAGGGAAGACCTGTATTACAGGCTCTCTACATTTGAGATAAAACTGCCTTCCCTGAAAGAACGGAAAGAAGATATTCCTCTCTTAATTGATCACTTTGTAAAATTCTTCGCAAAAAAATTCGATAAAAATATTCATGCAATAGAGCCTGCCTTTATTGATTACATAATGCAGCAGGATCTTAAAGGCAATGTAAGGGAATTAAAAAATATTATCGAGAGGGAAATAATCCTAGCCGAAAACGGAATCATTCAGATATCCGGCAGATGTCCGGCGCCGATTGCAGCAGAGCAAAATTATATTACGCACCGCATACCCGAAAACGGCATGAATATGAATGAATATTTAGCGTCTGTAGAAAAAGAGCTTCTGCTGAAGGCGCTCCTGATGAGCGGCGGAGTAAAAACAAAGGCAGCAGAACTTTTAGGATTGTCGTTCAGGGAATTCAGGTACAGGCTGGCAAAGCATAAGTGACTTACCCGCCAACCACTGCTCCCATTTGGAATATAGGAAGGTAAAGGGCTATCACTATATAACCGATAGCGATTCCCAAAAAGACCATAAGCATCGGCTCAAGCGCCGTCGTAAGATTAGCAACGGCATTATCCACTTCATCATCATAAAAATCCGCTATCTTTATAAGCATCTGGTCAAGCGCTCCTGTTGATTCACCTACATTTATCATCTGTGTAACCATAGGCGGGAATACCTCTGATTTTGAAAGAGGCTCCGCAAGGGTTTTGCCTGTTGATACCTCTTTTCTGACATTAAATACTTCCTCTTCTACAATCTTGTTTCCCGAAGACTTTGCGCATATTTCAAGCCCTTCTAATATAGGCACGCCGCTGCTAATCAAGGTGCCAAGCGTCCTTGTAAACCGTGCAACAGCGACTTTCCGCAAGAGGTCTCCTATTGCAGGCATTTTTAATAAAAGATTGTCTGTTTTCTTTCTTCCGTTTTCTGTCTTCCTGTATTGTCTTGTGCCGAAGACTGTAGATGCAATGCCTATTAATATGAAAAGTCCTCCTATTCCAGCAAGAAAATTGCTAAGCCACATAACGCTTCTTGTCGGCAAAGGCAATTGCACTCCCATTTCAGCAAATATTTCTGCAAATACGGGTATTACCCATACCATTATGATCGCTATAACAAGCACTGCGACAGATATAACAATTGCAGGGTATATCATTGCTCCTTTGACTTTTTTCTTGAGTTTCATTGTCTTTTCGATGTATCCTGCAAGGCGCATTAACACTTCATCAAGCACGCCTCCGGCTTCTCCGGCAGCCACAAGGTTTACATAAAGGTCATCAAATATTTTTGGATGCCTCTTAAGTGCGTTAGCAAATGTAGCGCCTGTTTCCACATCACCCTTTATCTGCGCAATTACTGCACCGAGGGTCTTGTTCCCTGCCTGTTTTGACATTATATCCAGTCCTTGAACAATAGGTATGCCCGCGTTAAACATGGTGGCAAACTGACGTGTAAAAACAACAATGTCCTTATCAGTAATCTTTTGTTTTTTAGAGCCAAAAAGCTTTCCGGCTGGCTTTGTCTCTGTAATAACAGCAGGGACTATGCCCTGTTTTCTCAGAGCTGAGACAACATCTTCTTTAGTGCGGGCAGTCATCTCGCCTGCCTGCTGAGCGCCCCTCAATGTCCTGCCTAACCATTTAAAAGTTGTAGCCATATATCCTCCAGTTCATTGTGTTTATTGAGTTTCTTGAGCTTGTTGAGTTAAACTCAATGAACCCCATAAACACAATGAACTCAATGAACACTACAGCAGTCCTGCCCGCTCCATGATTATCGGCACTTTATCTTCCATGCCGATGGCCATTATATGAACGCCGTCACATATGTTTTCTTCTTTAAGCTGTTTTATATGCCTTGATGCAATATTCAAACCTGTATCAAGAGCCTTTTCTTTCCCTGCAGCCTTAAGTTCGTCTATGAGTTCCTGCGGCACCCTTATGCCCGGAACATTATTATTTATGAAATTGGCCATTCCGGCGCTCTTTAAAACAACAATTCCGGCGAGTATCTTAACCTGAAACTTTCTTGCATAGCCCATGAACTCCTTAAGCTTATTTATATCATAAATCGCCTGAGTTTGAAAGAACTTTGCCCCGGCCCTGACTTTTTTTTCAAACTTTATAAGCTGGGGCTCTATTGGATTTGCCTCCGGCGTTACAACAGCGCCCTGAAAAAAGTCTGTCGGGCCTTTCAGGTTATTACCTGCCATATCTTTTCCGTTATTAAGTGAATCAACAATATTAAGGAGTTGAACAGACTCCACATCATATACAGGCTTTGCCTGTTTATGGTCGCCTGCAAAAACATGGTCTCCGGTCATGCAGAGGACATTTTTGATTCCAAGTATATTTGCGCCTAAAAGATCTGACTGAAGCCCTATCCTGTTTCTGTCCCTGCATGTCATCTGCAATATCGGCTCCACTCCGTGTTCAAGGGCTATTTTACATACAGCGAGCGAGCATATGCGCATAACAGCGGATTGGTTATCGGTAACATTTAATGCATCTACCTTGCCCTTTAAAAGCTCAATGTGGTGAATCATCTCTTTTATATCGGTGCCTTTTGGGGGGCCGACCTCTGCGGTAACAACAAATTTACCGGAATTCAAGGCATCCTTGAAGTTCATTCCTCAATGTCCTCCTTATTTTTTACTTTCCCTCGCCACAAGAATTCTCGGCTTTATGCTTACAGACCAGTCCTTTGCCTCCAGTGTGTTTTCGCAAAGCTCCTGTAGTCTGTCAAGTCTTTTCATCCTTTCATATATCCTTACCCATGCGCATTTTATATCAGGGCTTACCTCGCACTTTCCGTCTTTGCATCCGCCGCATGGCCCGTTTAAAATGCCCTTTGGACAGGCAGTCACAGGGCATATGCCGCCTGTTTTATCCAGTATGCACTTGCCGCAAAGGGAGCACCTTTCGTCAAAAAACTGCATTCTCGTCATATTGCCTAAAAATATGCTGTCGTTTGTGGGATATACCGGCTTATCCTCAAAAAGCTCAACCGCTGTCTGTGTGCCTGCGCCGCATGACATTACTAAAATACAATCGGTATTATCAAGCGCTTCTTTGAAGGGCTTTAATTCAACCTTTGTTCCGAGCACCTGGCATCCTGTTTTTGCAACAAATTTTCCGGCAACTTCCTTGCCCTCTGCCTTTAATGTCTCTTCCATCTCATCAAGTTGCGGCTGTCCCCCTGTGCCGCACAATGTGGCGCACTCAGAGCATCCTAACAAGAAAAAGCTTTTGTAGTTTTTGATATTTTCTATTAACTCCTGAACTTCTCGTTTTTTGGTTATTATCATGGTGTTGCCTCCCTTTTAAGTGTCACCCAAAAACAGAGATAGAAAATTGCCTTCCTTGAAAATCCCCTCCCTTTGAGGGAGGGGGCGTTATCCCATTAAATCCCCCCCCTCCCCTTGCGGGAGGG
>DBNT01000135.1 GCA_002299835.1 Nitrospiraceae bacterium UBA665
CTCTCCCGTCAAGGGAGAGGGAACGGTTTTAGAATTTCTAAATCGGGATTTGGGAGTATAAGCCCATCTTGAAGCGCCTATTATTTTATGCTATATTAAATCATGAATATCAGCAGGCTTATCACAAAATATGACCAGGACGGCACCATTCACGACGGCATAAAAAAAGCATTAAAAAAACAGGATGCTATAGACGAACAAGAACACATACGTTCAGCGCTTAAAAACAATCTGCTGATGTGCAGGCTCAACAGGAAAAAAGAAAAGGAGAGGATATATATCTGGTCAAGCATATATGCAGCATTAATGCAGGAGCGGGTCATTAAGTCCGGAGATAAAATATCAGTGCTACGAAAAACAGCCCGTGAGCCTATAAATATTGTTGTTCTTACACCAGACGGAAAACAGGAAACAATTCCGTATATCGAAAAATATCTAACACAGGACTTCCGCCTGAAAGAAGCACTTGATGACAGCGATACAGGGAAAAAGCTGGTTGAAGTCAAAGACATGCTAAACTGTGCAAATTATTTTATTATCAGCAAACGCTGACACCTATAAATAATAAGCTATTAGATATACAAGCAGAAATATTGTAACCCACAGAACTGTCCATCCTACAGGCCAGCGTTTGATTACATCTCCAGGATAAATCTTTATTTCACCTTTTATACGCTGCTGAATCTCCGCTTTTTTTCTTGGACCGCTAAACACTAAAAGCACACCATCCAATGCAATCTTTGCTACTGCCGGAGGATTTTTGCTTGCCCAAATAAGAGATAAAGGGATAGTTTCAAGAGCAAACTTGCTAATCTTTGCGCCGACCCATGACATCGGATTGCTCACAAACCACATAAATGCTCCAGCGCCTTTTCTGTAGAACCAGTCTGTATCAAGATTAGTCGCCTTCATCTCAGCAGGATAAATTCCTGACAGCATAAGAAGCGTAAATGCCAGGGCAGAGAAAAAGAGCAGTTGAAGTTGATCAATGACATGAGCTCCTGTATACGGGACATAGTCAACAGGATATGGAAGGATGCTGTAAAGTAGTCCAGGGAATACGCCGATGGCGATGCATAAAAAAGCAGCTATTCCCATTGCTATGAGCATGTTCTTCGGAGGTTCCGTAGTCCTTATGCCGGAGTCGTGAGAAAAAAAGGCAAAAAAGGGAATTTTAATGCCAGAGTGGTGAAACACTCCTGCTGATGCAAAAATCAATGCAAGCCATATAATCACCAATCCTTCTATGCCCGACGCACTTACAATCATTGATTTACTCACAAAGCCACTGGTAAGGGGAAAGCCCGAAATTGATGCAGCGCCTATTATGCAGAAAATTGTCGTTAGCGGCATAGTCTTGTATAATCCGCCAAGGTCTGTGGCATTTATCTTCCCGGTCTGATGAAGAACAGCTCCCATAGACATAAAAAGCAGCGCCTTATAAAGGATATGTGAAAAAGCATGTGCAACAGTGCCGTTTAGTGAAAGTGTCGTGCCTATTCCAACTCCCACTACCATAAATCCAACCTGATTAATAAGGCTGTAAGAGAGCACCCTTCTTAAATTGTTTTCTATGACTGCATAAAAGATAGGGAATACTGTCATTGCAGCCCCAATCCAAATTAACATCTCTGTGCCCGGAAACCCCCTTGCAAGGACATAAACAGCAGATTTGGTTGTAAAGGCGCTTAAAAACACAGTGCCAGAAAAGGTTGACTCAGGATAGGCGTCGGGAAGCCATGAATGGAGAATAGGGAAAGCGGCATTTATACCAAATCCAATTAATATAAAATAGGATGCGAGGTCGTTTAAGCCCATATATCCAAATTCTATGGAACCTGTATTATGAACATGTATGATTATGCCGGTTAAAAGACACAGACCTCCAAAGATATGGACTAAAAGATACCTCATTCCAGCAGCGCCTGATTCCTTTGTTTTTCCTGCCCACACGAGATAAGCGGCGCTCATAGCCATAAGTTCCCAGAAGATAAAGAGGGATATGAGATCACCGGCAAAAATAGCGCCTAATGCGCTGCCTGCATAGATCAGGGCAGCAACATGTTGACCATTATCTTTCACACGGAGGGCGTAAAGAACCCCAATAAAGGTGACTATAGTAAATATATAGCCGAAGGCAAGACTTAGTTTGTCAACCTTGCCCAAGATAAGGTCATAACTCAAAAATCCGACGCTCCAGTGGATACCTTCGGTCATGCCGAGAAGATTTATAAAGGCAATTACCGGCAAAAGCAATAGGTATGCGGTTCTTGTCTTTCCCTTCAAGAATGGGACAATTAAAGCCCCTACAATAAATATTGCCGCCGGAGGAACTATATTAATCATAGTAGTTTTCCTTCCTCTTTACAATCGGACGAAGTATATATTTCGCTCCCAGAACAAGAAGTATACACGCTACTAATCCAAAGGTTCCGTAAAAAGAAGGATATTCTCCCCACGCAAAGTAAGGATGCTTTGGAACAAAAAAATCAATGATGACCAGTAAGCCAAGCAGCACATAAAAAAACATTAGAAATCTTCTCACATTTTTTGGTTTATCAAAAAAGTATTTTTTCTCCATAATTTCTTCGTGTTCGTTATTCATCTTCTGCGATAGACCTCCTTCCTGTGCCCTATCCTTACAATGAGTATCGTGCTTTCTTCTTCAAAAATGGCATAGATAACCCTATATGATTGCATTTCATATCTCCAGAGACCTTCCCAATTCCCTTTAAGCGGTTTGCCCTTGCCTTGCGGGTCAGCGCTTAAATCCCTTTCTATGCGGTCAAGAATTTTAGACTTTATCTCTCTGCTTAATCCTTTTAGGTCTTTCTCAACTGATTCTTTATAAACAATCTTATATGCCAAGCCGTTTCCTCATTTCATCAGATGAAATCAGCTTATCAGAATGGTCATGCAGACGGCTAATGGCAATTTCATAGTCCTCCTGCTCATCAAGATAAAGCCTTACAGCCTCTCTCACATAATAACTTTTTGGACGATGAGTCTCCTTTGCCAATTTTTCTAAACGTCTTTCTATATCCTTGTCTAATCTAACTGCCAACATATTGAGCCTCCTTGTATAATTTGTATAACAAATTATACAACCTGCTGTTAACCTTTGTCAAACCATAAACCATAGCCAAGCATTTACAAAAGCAAAGCAGGCATGGGTGAAAAGCCTTTAGCGGCTATACCTTAGAGCCGAACCGTCTCACCGTTTAAGGGCAACTTCAGTATTTCCTTTTACATTCAGCAA
>DBNT01000007.1 GCA_002299835.1 Nitrospiraceae bacterium UBA665
GAGAGTCTCTCCCGTCAAGGGGGAGGGAATCAAGAGAGTCTCTCCTGTCAAGGGAGAGGGAACAGTTTTAGAATTTCTAAATCAGGATTTGAGCGTAACATTACTTATTTTGTTTATTATAATGACTTTATGTAGGAGGAATTATGTCAAATAACAGCATTAATATACTTGAAAAAATGCTTGATGTAGCTGCATTTAGGCATAGAATTCTGGCATCTAACATTGCCAATGCCGACACTCCTGGATATAAAGCAAGAGACATCTCTTTTCAGGGAGAGCTTGATCAGGCTATAGCAAGCTCAGGGCCAGGGAGCGTTAGAGGAGAACATGATTTTAAAGTTTTTGAAGTTATTACAACCATGCCTAATAGAGATGGAAACACTGTAAATCTTAATATAGAAATGGCAAAGCTTGCGGAAAATACATTAATATATAATACAGCAACAAGTTTATTGGCAAAAAATATAAGAATAGCTAGGGATGTAGTAAGGGGAATAAGGTAAAATAGCAAACAGGACAAGGAGGGTTTAATAAATGAATGAAATGTTTTTATCGCTTAAAGTCAGTGCAACCGCTCTTGAAGCGCAGAAAGTAAGGATGAATGTTATAGCATCAAATATTGCTAATGTGAATTCTACGAACACGCCAGAAGGAGGCCCTTACAGAAGAAGAGATGTGCTTTTTCAGTCATATCTTTTTAATGAAAGCTCTATTGGGGTTAATATTGCAAAAATAGTTGAAGATCAAAGACCTTTTAGAATGGTACATGACCCGGCACATCCTGATGCGAATGAAAATGGATTTGTCAGTCATCCAAATATCAATACGATAGAGGAAACCGTAAATCTTATGGCAGCAACGAGGGCATATGAGGCTAACTTGACCGTCATTAATTCATTTAGAGACATGCATAGAAGAACACTGGAGATTATGAGAGCGTAATTAGCTCTGCGGCTCTATCTGGAGGTATTTATGGATGGAATTAAAAAAATCGGGGAGATAGCCCAAAATATTTCTCCTATTTTAAAGCCTGAACAAAAAGCAGGGGCATCATTTGAGGATGCTATGAAGAATGCGTTAAATGAAGTTTCAGCAGTTCAGAATGAAGCTGAAAAAGCTATTCAGGATTTTGCAAAAGGCGAAGTCAAGGATATTCATACTGTGGTAATTGCAATGGAAAAAGCTGGTATGTCAATGCAAACACTGCTTCAGGTTAGAAACAGACTGCTTACTGCTTATGAAGAGATAATGAGGATGCAGGTATAACGACAGTAACAAGTAACGAGTTGTTAGTAACGAGAAGTTTAATAGTTGACAGTCTTCAGTTTTTAACTCGTTACTCGTTACTCGTTACTGTCGTTAAGGAGTAACGATGGCATTAGCCGATATGATTGAACAGATTAAGTCATGGCCGTTAAAGATAAAAATTGCTATTATCTCTGTGGTTGCAGTAAGCATTGCCATTATATTTGTGGCAATACTCTGGAGTCAAAGGGTTGACTACCATGTCCTCTTTGGAAACCTTGCCCCTGAAGACGCCGGACAAGTTATTAGTAAATTAAAGGAAGCAAATGTTCCATACAGAGTAAAAAATAATATTATTTATGTTTCTGCTGACAGGGTTCATGAACTTAGGCTTGAACTGGCAGCACAGGGAATACCTCTGGGCGGCGGGGTTGGTTTTGAGCTTTTTGACAAAACGCAGATTGGAGTTACTGCATTTGTACAAAGACTTAATTATATAAGAGCCCTTCAGGGAGAGCTCACAAGAACAATAAGACAGCTTGAGGAAGTACAGCAAGCAAGGGTTCATATAGCTATTCCTGAGCGGACCATATTTACTGAAAAAGAGGAAAAGCCTACTGCTTCTGTTGTGTTATGGTTAAAACCCGGAAGGGCATTGAGTCAAGGGCAGATAGGAGGCATTGTGCATCTTGTATCAAGCAGCGTTGAGGGGCTTCAGCCCAGAAATATTACTGTTATAGATAATATGGGCAACCTACTTTCTAGGGCCATGGAAAACGATATTTCAGGCATAGCCGTAGATACAAAACAACGTGAATACCAGAAGTCTCTCGATAAATATTACGAAAGCAGACTTCAAAGTATGCTTGAAGGCATCATAGGCAGGGGAAATGCTATAGTAAGGGTTACTACAAGTCTGGATTTTACGCAAGTTGAAAAGACAGAAGAGAGGTTTGACCCTGATGCCGTTGCTATTAGAACCGAACAGCGAACACAGGAAAAAACAGTGGGGGCAATGCCAGGCGGAATACCTGGAGTGCTAACTAATCAGCCTGGTGAGCCGCCAATGCAGGCAGTCGGCATTCAGCCTTCCTCTGAAAGGCAGTCAGAAAAGATACATTATGAGATTAGCAGAACTGTTAGCAAGACAATACAGCCGAGGGGTGAAATAAGAAATATCTCTGTTGCAGTGCTTGTTGACGGCACTTACAAAAAAGAAAATGAAAAGATGGTTTATGTGCCCCGAAGCGAAGAGGATATTAAGCGATATAGAGAGATAATTATGGCAGCCATTGGTTATAATGAAGACAGAGGCGACAGGGTAATTGTTGAAAGCGTTCCTTTTGAAGTAGCAGTTGAAGAAATGCCGCCAGAAAAAATAGACTATTTAAATATAGCGATTTCATTATTAAAATATATAATTCCCCTTATTGTAATAGCGCTGATTATCATATTTGTTATTAAGCCGATTATAGAGACCTTAAAGCTTCCTGCAAAAGCAAAAGTAATGCGTGAAAAAGAGGTGGGAGTTGCACCTTTTGCAGTTGCTCCTACTTTAGCAGCACCGCTGCCAGATGATATTACGAAAGAGGAAGTCTTACAGATGACAAAAAAAGACCCGCGGCGGGCAGCGATGATATTGCGGGAGTGGATGTCAGAATAAAAAATAACAGAATAACAGTAGGTGGCGAAATAGCAGTATGGCAAGAAAACTTACCGGCGTGGAAAGGGTTGCGGCTTTTTTGTCCATAATAGGAGAAGATGCCGCAACGCAGATTTTTAAACATCTTGATCCTATTGAATTAGCAAGAATTCTCCCTATGATGGCAAAAACAAAACTCTCCCCTGATGAAGCAAAGAATGTTATAAAAGATTTTTATGACAAAGCAGAAACTGCTATGCTTGCTGTTGATGAGGAATATATCAAAAAAATACTCACAAAGGCCTTTGGTGAAGAACATGCAAAAAAACTAATGGAAAAAATAGAAAGTGGCGCATCAGCTTTTGACATATTGAGATGGCTGGATTCAGGAGCAGTAGCATCAATACTTGCCAGAGAACATCCCCAGACTATCGCTATTGTCCTTGCCCATCTTGAACCCACTCAAGCTGCAGAGGTATTAACCAAGCTTCCTGAACATACAAAGGTAGATGTTTCTCTTAGAGTTGCAAGCCTTGACCAAATATCGCCATCTATACTCGGCGAATTAGAAGATGTGCTGCAGTCGCAGCTTCAAAGCTATACACGGGGCAGAAAAATCGGCGGAATCAAAACGGTGGCGGAGATACTGAACCAGATGGATAGAACATCAGAAGACATTATAATGAAAAATATAGAGGAAAAAGACCAGATATTGGCAGATGAGATACGAAAACTTATGTTTACCTTTGATGACCTTATACATATTGACGACAGGGGCATTCAGATGGTGTTAAAAGAGATAACCACAGATGACCTTGCGTTAGCATTAAAAATGGCTTCTGATGAACTGAGGGGTAAGATATTCAAGAATATGTCTCAGAGGGCAGTGCAGATATTAAAAGAAGAAATGGAAGCCAAAGGAGCAGTTAGGGTTTCAGATGTTGAAAAGGCACAAATGAATATAGTAAGAGTGGCCAGACGGCTGGAAGAAGAGGGCAAGATTGTTATAGGGGGCAAAGGTGGAGAAGAAGTCGTCGTTTAAGCCTGATGCTGCTGTCAGGCTTTATACGCCTGTGCAGTTTGAAGAAAAAGATAAACTGTCCAAAAAAATATCAGCAGGACAGAGAGCACATAATATAAATGAAGAAGATATCCATGCACAGATAAGTATACTGGAGAATAAAGGTTATGAAGAAGGGTATGCTGCAGGTTATGAAAAAGGGATAAGAGATGGTGAAAATGAGGTCTCCGAAAAACTTAAAAAACTTGAAGGTATTATCATAGAGCTTGGCATAGAGATTGAAAACTACAGGACAAAAAAGATAAATGAATTGCTGCCTGATATTGTCGGATTGTCCATGGAGATTGCAAAAAAGGTGATTCACAAGGAAGTTGAACTGGATAAAAACATAATAATGTATATTGTCAATGACGCCGTAAAGAAAATCAAAGAACAGGAGGAAAAGATAACAATAAAAGTAAATCCTCTTGATTATAAGACAATAGTAGCTAATATAGATGTATTAAAAGAACAAACAGGGCTAAAAAACATATCTGTGGAGCCAGCTTTGTCTATTTCCCCTGGGGGCTGCTATATTGAAACCCATGCAGGTGAAATAGATGCAAGGATTGAGGAACAGATAAGGGAAGTTGAAAATGCAATCAGCACTGCAACTGATAGAGAAATGTAAGGCATTTATAAATGATGCCGATGTTATTAAGATTTGCGGAAGGGTAAATAGGGGTGTTGGACTGATCATTGAAGGTCTGGGGCCGCGGGCAAATATAGGCGATATATGCCTCATAGAGTCAAGTGTTGAGAGTCAAAAGTTAAGCGAGGGGAATATGGCGCATGACGCACAACCCCCTGCATTCGCAGAGGGCAGACGTTCCACGCACAACGCATTTATAGAAGCAGAAGTTATCGGATTTAAGGATGATAAAATACTCCTTATGCCGCTTAGTGAAATCAGGGGTATTGGTTCAGGTTCTAAAATAATAGCAAAAGGAAGGCAGAGATATGTTAGGGTCAGCGAGAAGCTTTTAGGCAGGGTTTTAGATGGCTTAGGAAACCCTATTGATGCAAAAGGCTGCATTACAGGACAGCTTTATCCTATTTACAAAAACTCTATCAATCCACTACACAGGCGCAGAATTTTAAAGCCGCTTGACCTCGGCATAAAGGCTATAAATGCCATGCTTACTTGCGGCAAAGGGCAGAGGGTAGGAATTATGGCAGGAAGCGGTGTTGGAAAAAGCGTCTTGCTCGGCATGATGGCGAGAAATACAACTGCGGATGTCAATGTTATAGCCTTAATCGGAGAGCGGGGCAGAGAAGTAAGAGAGTTCATAGAAAAGGATTTGGGCTATGAAGGACTTAATCGTTCTGTAATTGTAGTTGCCACATCCGACACCTCTCCGCTTATAAGAATTAGAGGCGCTTTTGTTGCAACCGCTATTGCAGAATATTTCAGGTCTCAGGGCAAAGATGTGCTCTTTATGATGGACTCTCTTACAAGATTTGCAATGGCACAGAGAGAAATAGGGCTTGCAGCAGGTGAACCTCCAACAACAAAGGGCTACCCTCCGTCTGTATTTAATCTCATGCCGAAACTCCTTGAAAGGGCAGGAACATGTGACGGAGACGGCACAATAACAGGACTATATACGGTTTTAGTAGAAGGCGATGATATGAACGAACCTATTGCCGATGCTGCCAGGGCAACACTCGATGGTCATATAGTTTTATCAAGGGAACTGGCTAATCATAACCACTACCCGCCTATAGACATTTTGCAGAGCATAAGCAGGTTGATGAAAGACATTATAGAGAACAAGCATAGGGATTATGTAGAAAAGGTGCTTGACATCCTTGCGATTTATAAAAAATATGAGGATATTGTTACTATAGGGGCGTATAAGGAAGGCACCAATCCAAAGCTCGATTACGCTATAAAGATGATGGACGGGCTAAGGACATTTCTCAAGCAAGACATAGCAGATAAAGTTTCTTCTGAACAAGGGTTAAATGAATTATATAGCTTATTTGAGTAAATTATGAAAAATACATGCCGACAAGTCGGCACAAAAGGGGAATGAAAATGTCATTGCCCGGCTTGTCCCCCGAACAAGTCGGAGGAGGGCAATCCAGACGCAAAGGAACTGGATTCCCCGATTAAATCGGGGAATGACAGAATTATTATAAAACGAGGCTCTTGCAAAAGTCTA
>DBNT01000157.1:0-6867 GCA_002299835.1 Nitrospiraceae bacterium UBA665
CCTCAACTTAATCCCCTCCCGTCAAGGGAGGGCCTAGTTACCCACCTGAAATGAGAAAGAACCCTTAATTACTTAAATCTGGAGGGCTTTATGGACATAGGCGGAAAGACAAAAATAACTGGGCTGTTCGGCTATCCGGTTGAGCACAGCTTGTCGCCAGCAATGCATAATGCAGCTTTTAAGCATATGGGTTTGGACTACTGCTATGTAACTTTTTCTGTAAGACCAGATATGCTTAAAGACGCAGTGCAAGCAATTAGAGCGCTAAACTTAAAAGGTGTTAATGTGACTATCCCGCACAAAGAAAATGTAATGCCCTTCCTTGATGAAATCAGCGAAGATGCGTCTTTTATCGGCGCTGTAAATACCATAAAAAATGAGGGCGGCAGATTGACCGGCTACAATACTGATGGAAGGGGATTTATGCAGTCACTTACTGATGCAGGCATAGATGTGACTGGTAAGACAATATATATAGCCGGCTCCGGAGGCGCTGCCAGGGCTATTGGTTATTATCTATGCAAAGAGGCTTCTACAGTTTGGCTTTATGATGTTGACACTGCTAAGTCTGATGCATTAAAACAGCATTTGAATAAACTCAAGGACAATATTTCACTTGCTGATGCTGGCTTAATAAAGAGCAAAGACTTTTTTTCTAAAATAGATGTAATTATTAATGCAACCCCCTTAGGATTAAATGTGGATGACGCTCTGCCTGTTGATATATCGCTCTTTGACAGTAAACATATTGTATGCGACTTGATATATAAAGAGACACCACTTTTACGCAAGGCAGCAGTGAAAGGCTGTAAAACAATGAATGGCTTGGGAATGCTTCTTTGGCAGGGTGTATTTGCGTTTGAGATATGGACAGGCATAAAGCCGCCGGTAGAAGTGATGCGTGAAGCGTTATTGCGTAATGCGTTATAGCATTGTGCGTTATTGCGAATTTTCTATTTTCTTTTACGCTATAACGCTTAACGCTTCACGCTATAACGCTTTTATCTGGCATGTAATTTGCCTTTACCAGCATGCTATGGTAAAATTTTAGTATGAAGAAAACATTGCTTTTATTTTCCTTCATGCTTTTTCTTGCCATGACTGTGGTTTATTTAAAGGAGGGAATGTTTTTCAAACCCGGCTTGCAAGTTGGCATGGATTCTTATATGAATGATATAAGCTTTTTACAAAAGAAGGATGGCAAAATTAAATGGCAATTAAAAGCAAAGAGGGCTGTTTTTTTAGATGACCATTCCCCGACTACAGATTCCCGACAACAGCACTCTGAAACAAGCTTTGGGGACAAGGATGTTAAACTCTCTGACCTTAAAATGACTTTCCCTGAAAAAAACCTTGTTCTTATATCTGATCAGGGCATGTATGATATTGAAAGTAGGAATCTGATGATAAAAGGCAATATAAAAGCATCTGCGCCTGATTATGATATTTTGGCTACGACGCTTTTCTGGGATTCATCAAAAGAGGAAATTTTTTCTAAAGAAAGAGTCAGAATTGTTGGCAGGAATTTTGTTGTAGAGGGAGATGGCCTTACAGCCACTACCGATAAGGCAAGACTAAACTATAATGTTAAGGCGGTGTTTCATGGGAAATAAACTCATTACTAATTACTCATTACTCATTACTTATTTACTGCTTACTGCTTACTGCTTATTGCTTGCTGACATTACTGATGTATTTGCTCAGGAAAAAAAGACTGTATCAAAAGAGCCTACTGTTATCACTTCTAAAACCCTTGCAGTTGACAACAGGGCTAAAACAGCGCTTTTTGAAGGGTCTGTTGTAGCAAAAAGAGGGGAGATGACAATGTTTGCAGACAGAATGCTTGTATATTACTCCGAAGATGGGGGCAGCATTAAAAAGATAGATGCTCAGGGAAATGTCAGACTGCTAAGAGAAGGGCGCATAATTACCTCAAAACATGCTACTTATTTTACTACTCCAGAAGAACATATTATATTTACCGGTGAACCGAGGGCTTCAGAAGGAGAAAATGTAGTGACAGGCACTAAGATGATTTATTTTATGGCCGATGATCGTTCTATCGTAGAGAACAGCAGGGTGCTGTTAATGGAGAGGAAGGGCGGAAAATAGTCGCAAATAAATATGAACCAAACTCTTATAATAAAAAATCTGTCCAAGACATATGGGGACAGGCATGTGGTAAATGATGTGAATATATCTCTTAAGGCAGGCGAGATAGTGGGGCTTTTAGGTCCCAATGGAGCCGGCAAAAGCACGACTTTTTATATGGTAGTGGGAATGATAAAGCCAGACAGGGGAGATATTATTCTTAATGGCAAAAGCATAATGAGGCTTCCGATGTATATGAGGGCAAAAAATGGCATAGGGTATTTGCCTCAAGAGCCTTCTATATTCAGAAAATTGACTGTAAGTGAGAATCTGAAGGCTGTTTTAGAAATTCAAAATTCGAGATTCAAAATCCAAAATATTGATGATGAAGTAAACAGGCTGCTTGATGAATTTAATCTCAGGGACTTTTCTGACAGGAATGGCTACAGGCTTTCCGGTGGTGAAAGAAGGCGCGCAGAGATAGCAAGGGCAATAGCTCTCAGTCCCGTTTTTATGCTATTTGATGAACCATTTGCCGGAATAGATCCGATAGCTATTATAGAGTTAAAGAAGATGATGGGCTATTTGCGGTCTAAAGGACTTGGCATCCTGATAACAGACCATAATGTTAGGGAGACCCTCTCTATAACTGACAGGGCTTATATAATAAATAACGGTTCGGTATTGGCCGAAGGCATCCCTGATGAACTTGTGAACAACCCCTCTGTTAGAGAGGCATATCTTGGAGAAGAGTTCAGGTTATAAGCTATGGCATTAGAAAATAGGCTGAATTTAAAACTTTCACAAAGGCTTATTCTTACGCCTCAGCTGCAGCAGGCTATTAAACTCCTGCTGATGCCGCAGATAGAACTTGCCCAGGCATTGAACCAGGAACTTGTAGAGAACCCATTTCTGGAGGAGGTTACAGAAGATCAGGAAACTGAAGATCAGGAAATAGAAGAGTACCGTGACGAAAATGACAATATTTCAGTGAATGATAATATAAAACTGCCTCTTGAAGATCTTGTAAGTTTCAGTGTTGATGAATACTTTGAAGAAAGAGGCAGCGACGGCAGGGACCTCGGATATTTTACTCCGGATGTCGAAGAACAGCCTTCCTATGAGATATTTTATGCAATAAAACCCGATCTTTATGACCATTTGCTATGGCAGTTGAGATTGAGCAGCGCTCCAGACGAATTAAGAAAGATTGCCGAGGCTGCTATAGGCAATATCGATGAAGACGGCTATCTAAGAGCTACCGAAGAAGAAGTGGCAATGTTATTTAATGTAAGTGTGGATAAAGTGCGGGCAGCCATATCTTTAGTGCAAAGCTTTGATCCACCCGGAGTTGGAGCGAGGGATTTAAAGGAGTGTCTTTTGCTACAGCTTAATGCTTTAAATCTCGGCAAAACCCTTATTGAAAAAATAGTAGCTAGCCATCTTGAAGATCTTCAAAAAAAGCGATACTACCATATAGCAAAGCAGTATAGTTCACCTATTGATGATATAATGACTGCTGTAAAAATAATAGAGGGACTTGAGCCAAGACCCGGCAGGGGCTTTTTTAGTGGAGAGATTAATTATATAGCGCCAGATGTTTTTATTAACAAGGCTGATGGACAATATGAAATAACGCTCAATGATGACGGCATACCGAATCTCAGGCTTAATCAGAGTTACAGAAAATTGCTCCTGAAAAAAGGAGAGATTACAAAAGAAGAAAGGGAATTTCTGAAAGAGAAGTTGAGGCTGGCTACAGAACTCATCAAGAGCCTTAGCCAGAGAAACAGGACTATTTACAGGGCAGCCGAAAGCATTTTGAAATTCCAGAGAGATTTTTTTGACAAAGGAGTGTGCTATCTGAAGCCCCTTAACCTCAAAGATGTGGCTACAGATATAGGTATGCATGAAAGCACTATCAGCAGGGTGACTTCAAACAAATTTCTTGCATGTAATCACGGCATTTTCAGCTTCAGATACTTTTTCAGCAGCGCTTTGCAGTCTGGCAATGGCGAGGTTTCATCAACTTCTGTAAAAGATATGATAAAGAATATAATAGCGAAAGAGGATCCGAAAAAACCGATGAGTGATCAGATGATAGCCGATAGATTAAAAGCCCATAATATAAATATAGCAAGAAGAACTGTAGCAAAATATAGGGAGGAATTAAAGATACCTCCCCAAAATATGAGAAAGAGATATGAATAAGGAGGATATTATGAACATTATTATCAACGGACGACAGCTTGAGATAACACCAGCATTGAAGAGTTATGCTGAAGAGAAGATAGGGAAGTTTGAAAAGTATGTGTCTAATATTACCGAAGCTGTTGTGACCCTCGGTGTTGAAAAATACAGGCATAAGGCCGAGGTGCTCTTAAAGGTCAACGGAGTTCTTATACAGGCCGAAGCCGTTACTGGCGAGGTGTATTCTGCTATAGATGAGGTTGTAGAGAAGCTGGAAAGTCAGGTCAAAAAATACAAAGGAAAATTTAAATCACATAGAAAAGGACAAATGCGGACTGATGAAATTTTATCTGGAGACATCAAAGAAAAGGGCAACATAATAAAACATAAAAGATTTGATATAAAGCCAATGAGTCCTGAAGAGGCAGTTGATCAGATGGAATTACTTGATAAGGATTTTTTCGTTTTCAGCAATGCAATAAGTGAAGACATTAATGTGGTATATCGCCGTAAAGACGGAAATTATGGACTGATAGAACCGGTAAAATAGAGGAATGGGAGACACGGACAATGGGAGACGCTGAGAAAGAGAGAGATACAAAAGAAAGATATCTCCCATTTACCGATTCACCGTTTCTCCGTGTAGTAATAGTCAGCGGACTATCAGGTTCAGGAAAGACCGTTGCGCTTAGGGCAATTGAAGACACAGGTTATTTCTGTATTGATAATCTGCCCATTAAGCTTATAAAACCTTTTTTATCAACTATCGCCGCCAACGATATAAAAAACATAGGCATAGGCATAGATATAAGGGAAAAGGAATTTTTAGAGGATGCCTACAGCATATTATCTGATATCAAAAGGGACTGCAATATAGAAATTTTATTTCTTGAGGCAGAAAAAGATGTAATAATAAGACGATATAAAGAGACGAGGAGACCGCATCCAATGCTAACCATGCGCGGCTCACCCACTAAGAATCTCGGGGGCAGGGATATGGATATAGAAAAGGCAATGGAAGAAGAAAGGAGTCTACTTTCAGCTATAAGAGAGGCATCAGACAGGGTGATTGATACATCAGGTTATACGCCCCATCAGTTAAGGCATCTTATAATGTCTTATTACGGCAATGCTAACAAAAGCCATGCTGTTAAAGTATCTATAATGTCATTTGGCTATAAATTTGGAACCCCGCTAAATGTTGATTTGCTGTTTGATGTCAGGTTTTTGCCAAACCCTTATTTTATCTCTGAATTAAAGCCGTTAAAAGGCATAGATAATGCTGTGCGGAGTTTTGTTTTAGAAAATGATAAAACAAAAGAGTTTTTATCGCATCTACTGCCCCTCATAGATTTTTTATTACCCCAGTATACAGCAGAGGGAAAAACATATCTAACAATTGCAGTTGGATGCACAGGAGGCGTTCATAGGTCGCCAGCTATTGCAGATGAAATAGCTGTTTATATAAGACAAAGGCATGGATTAGAGACAGATGTAATACACAGGGATATGGAATAAATTAGAATTTATGAGGAGGTGTTTTTATGGCTACAGCAGTATTAGAAAAAATAAAGAAACAATATACCTATGAAGATTATGCAAAATTGCCAGAAGGTGCGCCTTATCAATTAATAGGAGGAGAATTAATTATGACACCATCACCTGTGCCTTATCATCAGATAATCTTAAGAAAGATTGGGTTTGAATTGGTGAAATTTGTTGAAGAAAGAAAACTTGGAGAAGTCCTCTATGCACCAATGGATGTCTATTTATCAGAAATTGATACCTTTCAACCTGACATACTTTTTATCTCTAATGAAAGACTTAACATCATTGGCGAAAAAAAGATAGAATCAGCGCCTGACCTTGTGATAGAGATATTGTCAGAATCAACTGCATATTATGACCTGAAGCATAAAAAGCGTATGTATGAAAAGACAGGTGTAAAGGAATACTGGATAGTTGACCCTATGGAAAAAAGCATAGAGGTTTATGAGAATGCAAGCGGAGGGTTTAAAATCTTCAGTCAGTCAATAGAAAAAGGCAGGGTAAACTCAAAACTCCTTGAGGGATTTGGAGTAGAACTGGAGAAGGTTTTTTAGACTTTTACCATTCCTTTGGCTTGAAACCTTTTTTGTTTTTAACCTCCATTAACTGATCCCCAACAGAAATGACCATAAAGCCTATATTTTCAGCATATCTTATTACACCCTCATCAACATAAAGACTTGCAGCTACCCCTATAAGCCTTTTGTCCTTATACTCCGGTAAAAAGTCTCTGAATTCCTGAATGTCTTTGACAAAGAAATCTATATCTACACTTCTTAAAGCGCTTTTTGTATAATTTATGAATACATGCTCTTCAGTTACTGCTATGGCATCATATTCCCTTACAATGCCATCCTTCAATTTCCTCTTTCTTCTTACCATTAAATCAAAGACCTCAAGACTAAACTCCTCATTTATTATTCTCGGAAGGCTTGGAGCTACAAGGTCTTCTGTTATTGTTCCGAGCTTATTTGCAATCTCTCCCCACTTTCTGTTCATTTCTCTATTTTGTTGTCTCATCTCATCCTTGAATTCTTT